>SYOC01000400.1 GCA_005804965.1 Pseudomonadota bacterium | reverse complement strand
TCAGCACTCAGCACTCAGCACTCAGTCCTCAATCCTCCCTTGCCTCTCGCTGGCATTCGCGTGGCGGATTTCAGTTGGGTATGGGCTGGGCCGTTCTGTTCCATGCATCTCGCCCATCTCGGGGCCGAGGTCATTAAAGTCGAATCCCAGGCCCATCTGGATCTCACTCGGCGTTTGCCGATCCATCCGTCTGGTGTCGAGCCGGGGCCGGATAGTTGCCCGTTGTTCACCCAATGGGCGCAGGGCAAGAAAAGCCTGCTCCTCAATCCGACCACGCCAGAAGGGCTCGCCATTGCGAAAGACTTGATTTGTCAGAGCGATATCGTGCTGGATAATTTTGCCAACGGCGTCATGGAACGCATGGGGCTTGGCTATGATGAACTCAAGAAGATCAAACCCGACATCATCATGGCATCTATCTGTGGCTATGGCCACACTGGTCCGCAACGTAACTACATGGCCTATGGTCCGGCGATCCCGCCGTTGACTGGCTTATCGTCGCTGACCGGCTATGTGGATGGGCCACCGAGTGAAGTGGGGATCTCGTATGGCGACCCGAACGCGGGCATTAACGCCGCCGTAGCGATCTGTGCCGCTTTAGTCGCGCGTCAGCGCACTGGCCACGGGCAATACATCGACGTGTCGTTGTGGGAAGCCGTGGCCACGCTCGTGCCGGAGGGTTGGATGGACTACGCGATGAACCGCACCCAACCGCCACGGCGCGGCAATCGCGACGCACAGATGGCACCGCATAACTGTTTTCGTTGTGCTAGTGATGACGAGTGGGTGACGATTGCCTGCGGCAACGACGATGAGTGGCAAGCTCTGTGTCGGGTCATTGGCCAGCCGCAGCTTGCCCACGACGAACGCTTTGCTACTGCTCGTGCCCGCAAAGCCAATGAGGATGAATTAGAGCGCGTGCTCACCGCGTGGACAGAGCCGCGCGACAAGTGGGAGGTCACGCGACTGTTGCAAGCCGTCGGCGTAGCGGCGTTTCCCACCATGAATACCAAGGATCTTGCTGATGATCCGCATCTTGCGGCACGCGGCTTCTTCGAGCGGTTAGCACATCCTAAGCTCGGCACGCGAGCGCAAACTGGCATCCCCTGGCGATTAACGAACGCCCCCGACGGCGTACGCACCCCTGCACCGCTGCTGGGACAAGACACCAACCAAATCCTGCGTGAAGTCCTTGGCTACTCGGACGAGACGATTGCCAAGCTCACCGACGCGCAGGTGCTGTACTAACCACGAAGGAGGACACGCATGAAACTTTCACAACCCCGCATTACCCCACTGTCCGAGGCTGAATGGACGGAAGAGCAGCGCAAGGTGCTGGAGCCAGTGTACAAAGAAGGCAAGCTGTACAACGTGATGGGAACCATGTCCCGCCATTGGGAGGCGTGGAAAAAGTTTGGCGTTTGGGCCTATCACGTCATGGGCGATACCTCGACCTTGGTCCCGCGCGAGCGCGAGATGTTGATCCTGCGTATCGGTTGGCTGTGCCAAGCCGAGTACGAATGGGCGCAGCATGTCGTCTTCGGCAAGGGTGCCGGGCTGACAGATGCTGAGATCGCCCGCATCAAAGAAGGTCCCGATGCTCCCGGCTGGGCACCGTTCGATGCCACGCTGTTACGTGCAGCGGACGAGCTGCATGCCGACGCTTGCATCAGCGATGCAACCTGGGCCGCGCTGAGCCAGCGCTACAACACCGAGCAGCTCATGGATGTGGTCTTTGCCGTTGGCCAATACAACCTCGTGTCGATGGCGCTGAACACCTTTGGCGTACAACTGGATAAAGGCGTCAAAGGGTTCTAACGGACGACTCGCTCACGACTGGCAGGGCACGGCACGCCGTGCCCCTGCAACTTGGAGAAAGTGGTGGACACGGAGTGAATCAGAAAGTTTTCTATACCCTTAACTTGGCCGTGTTCACCGGTATGTTGGGCGTGGGCATCGTCATTCCTTTTTTGCCCATCTACGCCAAAACCCTCGGAGCTACTGCTCTAAGCATCGGCATCTTCTTCGCCAGTTTTCCGCTGGCGCAGATACTGTTCATGCCGACCATTGGTCGCTTGTCCGACCGCCACGGACGCAAGTGGTTTATCGTTGGTGGTTTGTTGCTGTCGAGCCTACTGTCGCTGTGGTACATCTACGCGCCCGGCATCTTGTATTTGATTGTTGGGCGCTTCGTGCAGGGTGGCACCATGGCGCTCGTTATCCCCATCGCTACTGCGTATGTCGGTGACATGGCCCCGCCGGACAAGCGTGGCACCTACATGGGGATCTTTAATCTGTTCCTCACCAGCAGCTTCGGCATGGGACCGCTGATGGGTGGGTGGATCAGCGACGCCTACGGCATGGAAGCCAGCTTCTACTGCATGGGTGGGTTGAATCTTGTCGCGCTGGCGGCGGTGCTGCTCTTCCTGCCTGAGACCCACGGCTCTACACAACGCAACACCCAGCACTTTTCCTACCGGGTACTGTTGCGCAAACCCAAGGTGCAGGGGTTGGCGATGTATCGCATGGTCAACTCGATTCAGATGGGACTGTGGTTCTCGTTCCTGCCGTTGTTGGCGACCGAAATCTTGCAGATGAACAAGTCGCAGATTGGCGGCGTGATTGCCGCGCACATGTTGGTCAGCTCGCTCGTGCAAGTGCCGATGGGCCGGTTGGCGGATCGTATCAACCGTCAGACGCTCGTTGCTGTCGGCGGGCATCTGGGGTCGCTGGCATTTGCGTTGGTCTTCTTCACTACCGACTTTGTCCACTTGCTGGTCATTGGCATGCTGACCGGCGCGATGGGTGCTGTGGCCATGCCAGCGTTAAGCGCCATCGCCGCAGATGAAGGTCATCATAGCGGTATGGGTGCAGTCATGGGCGTGACGAATATGGCGATGAGCGCCGGGATGATGCTCGGCCCGGTGTTGGCCGGCGGACTCGCAGAACTCATCGGCCTGCGCGGGCTTTTCCTGTTCAGTGGCACCGTTGGCGTGTTGGGCACAGCCGCTTTCGCGTGGCTCACGGCAGAGCATCGCGTGCTCGCGGCTCCAGTGGCGGAAGCAGGAAGATAGAGACAGAGACGGAGGAGTTATTCGCCGTGGGTTGAAACCGCACGGCTGCCGTCATGCCGGCGTACCACGCCGCTGATGGTATGACATGCCGTTTTCGTCAATCCTTTTGTCTGTTGTCTTTTGTCTTTTGTCTTTTGTCTTTTGCCTTTTGCCTGCCCCTCAATACACCCACGGTAGCAGCCGCCAAGTTCGTGTACGGTAATGCTGGTAGGCTCCACCGAAGGCTTCCCCAAGGAGCACTTCTTCATCGTGAATCCGCCACACGGTCCCGGCTAAGTACAACGGCACTGCCACCCATACCAGAGTGCTGCGAAAGACGAGAAACACCCCGATCATCGCTATCAGCGAGCCGGTGTAAATGGGATGCCGTACCCAGCGATACAGCCCAGTGGTCACGAGCATGTGTTCCTTTTGTATGGTGACGAAGGTCGAAAACAGCGGCCCGAGCTGTGCCATCGCGGCTACACGCACTCCAGCGCCAATGACGACACAAGCGAGGCCGAAGTAACGGAGTGGCGCATTGTCCTCCCACACCCAGAGTTCATGTTTGTCAGCGTGCGGTAAAAACCACAAACAGCCACCAACAAACCCCAAGGCGACAAAAGTAGGCCAGCGTTGGCGTCGCACTTCGCGCTCGCCGCTCTCGAACAACTCGAAGGGTACGAACAACAGCGCCAAGACGTTGAGCGCTAAGACCGCGACAAAACCTGCCCGTGCCGGATGGGCCAGCAATCCCTGCTTGTCGCCCCAGCCTTGAATGAGCAAGATCAAGGCGAAGAGCAGCAAGAACACGATTTGGAAGTTTTTAAGTGGGGTAGACGTGTGCGATGGTGCCTTCGAGGGAGGCATACCACTCATCAAAGGGGAGATCTTCGGGAACGATGATCTCGAGTTTTCCGTTGCTGAGGCGAGAGACCTTGCCGCTTCCTTGTGGGCGGAGCGGGATAATCACCGCCTCGCGGGAAATGCCACGGCGGTCAAGAATCTCGAAAATCTGCTCGATCTGGGCGAGTTGCACACCTTGAGGCATATGCGGGGGTCCGATTCAACGGTTCAGGAAAGGAATAGCAACCGCCAACGCCAACACTCCGGCTCCGAGGACGACAAGCAATCCCCACAACGCCGTTGGTTGTCGCAGCTCTAAGGCAGTGTCGCAATGTACGCAGGTTGAGAGGAACTCTCCACCTGTCAGATAGATACGATTCCACTTGTGACATGAGGGGCAGCGAGGTTTTGGTACTCGACGAAACACGGTTGCTAACAGCAGCACAACATCCCACCTTCAGATTTTTGCGCATCGTACCACGGGTATTTTTTACAGTCGAGGAGGGAGAATCCTCAAGTTTCTTCAGGTGTTCCCTCTTTGCTTACCTCCGCCCGCTCCTGGCCTTTACCTGTTCCTATGCTGGCCTGTAAAGTCCGAAGAGCGCATCACTGGAGGGAACATCATGGATTTTTCACTGCTTGAAGAACATCGTATGCTGCAAGAGACGGTTCGCCGTTTTGTGAAACAAGAACTCATGCCACTGGAGCCGCTGGTATTGCAGCGCGATACCCAAGGGCTGACGGGCGAAGATCTGTTGCCGAATGATGTTGAAGACCGGTTGCATGCGCGGGCGCATGAGGCCGGCTTGGGGGGGCTTGATGTTCCCGAAGAGTTTGGCGGCCTCAACTTGGGAACGTTGCCCAAGTGTCTGGCCAACGAAGCCCTGCACCATACGATTACGCCGTTTACCTTCCCGCCGGATGCGCCCAACTTGCACATGCTTATGCAGACCTGCACGCCCGAGCAGCGCGAGAAATACTTGCTTCCCTATGCTCGCGGCGAGCAACGTTCAGCCATTGCCATCTCTGAGCCGGGGGCTGGGTCCGACCCTGCCGGTATGCAGACCACGGCGGTGAAGAAAGGCGATCAATGGGTCATCAACGGGAGAAAAATCTGGATTTCTCGTGCCCACGTCGCCGATTTCATCATCGTGATGGCAGTCACTGACAAGGGCAAAGGCTCACGTGGGGGGATGACCGCCTTCCTGGTCGATAAAGGCACGCCGGGGCTAGTGCTTCAGCGCCAAATTCCTGTGATTGGCAGCCATGCTCCTTGGGAGGTGGTGTTCGAGGATATGACGATTCCAGATTCCCAGGTGCTTGGGCAACTTGGTCACGGCTTCGCACCCATGCAACTGCGCCTGACCGTCCGGCGACTGGAAATCGGCAGTTGGTGCGTCGGGATGGCGCAACGCTGCTTGGATATGATGGTGGACTATGCCAAGCAGCGCGTCACTTTCGGGCAACGCTTGGCCGACCGACAAGCGATTCAGTGGTTTATTGCCGACTCAGCGACGGATATCCACGCCTCGCGGCTCATGACCTATCACGGTGCCTGGAAGTTCGACAACGGCGAGGACGTGCGCCAAGAGGCCTCAATGCTCAAAGTCTTTGCTACCGAGATGGCCACTCGTGTGGCCGACCGTGCGATGCAAACTCACGGCGGGATGGGGATGTCAAAGGAATTGCCCCTAGAGTTCATCTACCGGCGCTTACGTCCAATGCGCATTTTTGAGGGGCCGACGGAAGTGCACCGCTGGGTGATCGCCCGCTCGTTGTTGAAGGACTAACCCAACGCCGCGTGTCCGTGTTGCGTGACCCCAGGGGGCGGTCTATTGTGGGCTCCGGTTTCCCATTGTGGGACAGAAAGGAGAATGAGTATGCGCGTTTCCAGATTTTTTGCTCTCGGATTGCTGGCTGGGTTGCTCGGCACCGGGTGTTGGCAAAAGCTCTATCCGCCGATCGCTTATCTTGAACGAACCGCGCCGATTTATCCCGAGGCGCGCCCAGAAGATTGCAATGTGCGAATTCTGACCAGCCCCCCGGACGAACCCTTCGAGACGTTTGCCCAGGTGGTGTCTTATGCCGGGTCCCCGAAAATGTTGGAGGGTATGCAGCAGCTCATTAAGCAGAACGCCTGTGAAGCCGGCGCCGACGCCATCGTATTGCTTCCCGTGCAGGAAGGCACGCACTACAACACCGACGTGGTGTACCCCGACTGGGTTGCTGGGATGGGGGAAACGCAAAAAGGCTCTACTGAACGAGTCCAACACTGGGTGGATAAGCGCTATACCGTCTCACAACGCGCTGTGGCGCTCGTGTTCAAACGCGCACAGGCGGTCAATCCGGACGGGTCCGGGTCCTAAGTATGGATAAAGGTCGGTCCGCATGTTGAAGATCATGCTGTTTATCGACGGCACGTGGTTGTATTCCAACACCCCTAAGCTGGCCGAGGCGTATGGCAAGGTCGATTTCCAGGTCGATTTTGGTCAGTTGCCGAAAGTGTTGGCAGAAGAAGTCAGCCGGCAGATGGGTGGCATTGAAGGGCATGTCGTGCGAACCTATCTGTTTGGCAGCTACGCGGCAAACTACGATTTGCGCGATGAAGATGCCGTACAGCGGCGGCTCGATTTCTTCTCACTCCTCAAAGAAGAGTATCACTACGAGCTTGAAACCTTCCCGGTGAATTTCAAAGGCCGCCGCTTGCGACGCATGGACCGCGACCCCCGCGATCCCTTCGAGCCCAAAGAGAAGTGCGTCGATATCGCCTTGGCCACGGCCATGCTTTATTACGCTGCCATTCCTTATGTGTACGACATTGCCATCGCAGTGATTGGCGACCAAGACTTCAAACCCGTGCTGCAACACGTGCGACGCTTGGGGAAACGCGTAGCCATCGCCAGCATCCAGGGCAGTTGCACCTTGGACTTTGCTGACCCGCGCGACGAATCCCGCGTCAAGGATTTCGACATCATCTGGCTCGATCATTTACTGCACCTCTTAGAGCTGAAATACGAACGCCACCAGTTGGATTGTCAGTCGCCCACCCACGAAGGCGAGCGGCGCGTCTGGACGACCTTTCATCCACGCAAAGGGCAGAAGTTTTTCTGCGACGCGTGCCGCGCCGAATTCGCCCATCAGAAACAAGACGCCCAGCAGGAGTTCGTTAATGCCACTACCGAGACGAACGTAGTCTACGATAGTGCCACGACCAGTAGAACTGCGCTGACTCTGAGCGGGTCAGTAAAGAAAAAAGTGACCGACCGTGGCTTCGGCTTCGTACACGCGGAGCACGACGGGCGCGATTATTTTTTCCATTTCACCGACATGCACCCTGGTCTCGACTTCAACGAATTAGAAGAAGGAGCCTTGGTCGAGTTTCAGGTGAAGCGTGAACCCAGCGCTGACAAGGCCGGCGCGGCTTACGATGTGCGTAAAGCCGGGACGGGTTCGGCTTCTCTGTAAATATGCTCCCCTCATAAGCTGCGGCACCTCGCTAGAGCGGAACATAACAATCTTCATTTGCGTCGCGCACGGCGAGATGGACGAGCGAAGTACATAAAAGGGTGAAAGTGATGAGGAACACTGAACAAGTCGTGCAAGTAACCGTGAAGTTGCCGAAGGGGATTTACGAACGTGCGGTACGCGCGGCCACCGGAGAACAACAGCAACTGGAAGACCTCCTCAGCGTCTTAATTGCTGAAGGGTTGGATGCGCACGCGACCACCCGGGAGCTGTTTGAGCACGTCTCCACGCACTATCGCGACCGTCTCTCCCGTGAAGGGAAGCTCGCTCAGTCAGCCGACGAGGTATTGCAAGAACTGGGCATGTTGCGGGAGCAGATCGCCAGTGGACTCTATCCGTCATGAAGCCGTGGCCTTAGATACCAATGTGTTCATCTTTGCCTTGCGCAAAGATGCTGCCTATCCTGCTTGTGAAACCCTTCTCTTCGACAAATTAAGCGAACTCCAGGTCTACATCCCTTTGCAAATCTTCGTCGAATTGCAACGGAACCTGACCGACGGGGAGATGCGAGGGATCTTGCGTGCATTGCTGCGGGCTAAGACCGTGACGTGGGACTATGTCTCGGCTCCGGTGGACCTCATCGCGCAGTGGGAACGTCAGGGCGCAAAGAAAGGTGATGCGGTAATTGCGGCTCACCTTGAAGTCGCGAAGATCCGCTACCTCGTGTCTGAAAACCGCCATTTCCTGGCAGAGTTGCCCGCGTCGCCCTTTCAAGTCCTGAGAAGCGAAACAGTTACGCAGTTGCTGAAGTAGTAGGGAAGCCGAGAGAGGGCCTGGTGGGTGGCTTGCCGAACCACCGCTACTGCGAGGGAGAGTAGCGATTCCCCGCTGAAGCATCACTCTCTGGCGTCTCCTCATGGCGCAAGAGCATCCACGTCCACTTCGCGTACGCCAGTGATCGCCGCTAACGTAAAAATCGCGTCTGGCGGGTTGGGGTTGAGTTCGACGCGCTCGTAGAAAATCGAGGCTTGCTGCTGACCTTGCAGGTCGAAGAGCACGATCTCGAAAGGAAACATCTGCCCGTTCACGGCACGGTAGTCTGACAAGTCCATGCGCTTGCTGATGGTACCATCGGTTGCTTGCATCTCTGTCCGTCGTAACTGTAGTGTCGCTTGCTCGAACCACAGCGTTACACTGGCCTGCTCAGCCGTAGGGCAGTGGAGCCGAAACCACGCGTTCTCGGTGGCGTATTCCACCGTGCAAGCTTCCGTCGTTGACGGCAGAACAGGAGCGCCCAACAATAGCCCAACGATTTCGCGCGGCGAGAGGAGCACGCGGGTAAAGCGCAGTACGTTGATGGGCGTGGCGCGCCCGCGATACAGCACCTTTTCGCTGGGAAAATAGGTGGCGAGTCGAGTGCCGTCGGAAGTCACCAACGCCGCGACTCCTATCGGTGAGAACAACTCCCAGCGAAAACGATCCGGCGCAGACACGGCAATCGCCTGTTTGGCGGTGCCCTTTTCTTGCGTATCTTTGTAAACAATGCGTGCGAGTCCCCGCAGGCTGGTGAGGGACTGCCGCCGAGCATCAAGCTTGCCCAAGAGTTCCTGAGCAGTAGGGAGGGGGGGCAGCGTTTGCGGCGTTCCCATATCGAGCGCTTCGAAGCCGGGACGGAGCGTGGCGCAACCGTTCAGGCCGAAAAGCAGGGCAATGAGAAGGAACCCAGAGAACAGCCGCGACATGAAACCGGCGCGGCTGCGGGTTACGAGGGCCATGCGTAGCTCAGATGCCTTTGGGCTCAGCTGTGCCAGCGAGCACGTCAATTTTGCTGCGCAGTCGTTCAATCTGTGCGGCATCCTTCGCGTTCGTCAAGGCTTGGCGATAGGTGCGCAGAGCATCCGCCGCACGTCCGCCTTTATCGTAGGCATCGCCCAAATGTTCGATGATGGTGGGATCGTCGCCCACCAGTTCCACGGCTTTTTCAAGCTGCACGATGGCCTTGGCGTAGTCTCCACGCTGGTAATACACCCAGCCCAGACTATCGACATAAAACCCGTCATTGGGTTGAAGCTTGATGGCACGCAAGATCAGGCTTTCTGCTTCATCGAGTTTCAAGCCTTGTTCCGCCCACGTGTAGCCGAGATAGTTCAACGCCGAAGCATTCTCGGGGTTGATCTCAATGGCCTTCTGCATGTGCAAAATCGAGTTCGTCTTATCCTTGGATTCGTCGTATATAGCACCGAGGGTAAAGTGGTACTGATCGTTCCCCGGTGCTTGCGCGATCATTTTTTCCAGAATCTCAATGGCGCGGGGCAGATTCCCTTTCTCGCGATAGAGCGAAGCGAGAAAGCCGAGCAGGTCGATGTCATCTTTCCTGAGCGTCAGAGCGTTCTCGGCCTCGGTGATGGCTTGGTCGAGGTTGCCTTGGCGCTGGTACACATAGCTCAGATACATCCGGGCATCGGCATAATAGTCCGACCCGGGTTGAATGCGCAGCAGTTCGGCCAGCGCTTTCTCGTTCTCTTTGGCCTCGGTGTAGACAGCTCCGAGAAAATACCGCGCCCGATCGTTGTCCGGCTGAGCAGCCAGCACGAGGTTCAGTTCGGTGACGGCAGTGTCGAAGTCGCCTTTTTCACGATAAATCAGACTAATCTTGACCCGAGTTTCTTGCGGATCGGCTTCGATTTTTTCCAACTCACGATACTGCAACAGCGCGTCGTCCAACTTCTTCTGTCCGAGATAAAATCCGCCCAGTCGCTTGCGCACCTGTGTGCTCTGCGGGTTGGCACTCAATGCTTTCTGGTAGATGTCCATGGCTTTCTCGGGTTTCTTTTGCAGCTCGTAGACTAATCCGAGATCAAGCAACACCAGTTCGGACTGGGGATTGAGCTTCAGGGCTTTCTCGTAGTACTCCTCGGCCTTGTCGAAACGATTCGCCGCTGCATTTACCTGTCCGAGGTAGTAAAACCCCAGCACGGAGCGTGGGC
>SYOC01000399.1 GCA_005804965.1 Pseudomonadota bacterium | reverse complement strand
TCGGGCAGAAACCGCAGCGGCATTTTCACTCTATTTGGTTGGTGCCGGAGTGAGCCTCCCGTTCTGGGGATGGCTAGCGGATCGTCGCGGAGTCCGCCTCGTCTTTATCGTCAGCGCGTTGATCGATGGGACCGCTCTCGTGCTGTTGAGCCGCATACACAATTTGGCTGTTTTCTACCTCCTGTATCTTTTCTTGGGCGTCGGGTTGGGAGGGATTGGTCCGGCCACAGTAGGGAAAGTCGTCGCCCATTGGTTCGTGGAAAAACGTGGGCGGGCGACAGGCATCGCGCTGATTGGAGCTGGGTTGGGCGGGCTGGTGTTGGTACCGCTCTCGGGTTTTCTCATCGAAGAGTTCAACTGGCGCATCGCGTATCAGGGGCTGGCCGTGTTGGCCTTGGGCGGCATGTTACCCCTGGTGTGGCTCTTTCTCGCCGATACTCCTCAAGAAAAAGGGTTGCTGCCGCTTGGGCACGACCAGCACGCAGAGCACTTGGAAAGCGGTGAAGAACGAGCGGGTGACTCCAACGAAGGGTGGACATTAAAAGAAGCGTTTGCAACAACGACGTTCTGGTTGTTAAGCCTGACCTTCGGCTTCGGACTGATGGCGGCTGGGGCCATTCATGCACACCTTGTTGCGTTTTTGCAGGATACCGGGTCGAATTTGGAGGTTGCTTCGAGCATTGCCGGAGTGACGCTCGGGCTGACGATGGGCGGGCGTTTTTTCATCGGATGGGCCAGCGAACGCAGTCACCATATCCACTGGATCTTATCGTTGTGTTTGGTGATGCAAGCGCTCGGTGCTGGCCTGCTCCTGTGTGTCGAGCCGTTCGGCACCTGGGCGCTCGTTGGTTTCGTCGTGCTGTTCGGATTGGGCTACGGCGGGCTCGTTGTGCTTTGGCCGTTGGCAGTCGGCCATGATTTCGGCACCCGAGCGTTCGGTGCCATTGCTGGAGTGGTGGGCACCGCTGCGCTTAGTATCGGAGGTGCCATCGGCCCGGTGGCTGCGGGAGCGCTGTACGACCGCACCGGGGATTATTTCCTCGCCTTTCTCTCATGTGTAGGTGTGTTCCTTGCGGGAGCCGGAGCGGCGTTCGTTACGCGAGAGCCTCATCGCTAGTTCGCGCCATTACCTTGAGGCTCCGGCTTCCACTCCCCGTTCTTATTCCTCATCTCCCATCACGCCGCGCATCTGTTCATGGATCGCCTCCATCTTTCCTCGCAACTCTTCTGCCTTGGCCAGTTGTTCTGGGGTCAGCACCTCGCGCACTTCCAAGGCGACTTTCACGCCTTCGTTCATCAGTTGCTCGCGCAGCTGTTTGACATTCGTAGTCTGAGTACTAAGGTCCTCTGCCGTTAGACGGCCTGGGGCAAAGAAGCGACCAGCCATATCCTTATGTGCAGCTTTGAGTTGGGTGAAGAGCGCTTTGAACGTAGGTTTATGGGCGTCCATGATGGCGTGCACTCGACCATCTTGTTCAGGCGTCAAGTTTAACTTCTTGAGCATCATGGGGAGCATCATGCCGGGACCATCCATCATACCGCCCGGCGGGCCGGGCCGATGGAAGAAGACGCGGTCTTGCGCCTGCCCGACACTTTGCCACGAGCCGAGAATGAGCAGCGCAAGCGGGAACAGCAGACCACGAAGGAACAAGCGTAATGGTTTACTCATACATCACCTCCTCAAGTGATTGCTTAGCGAGAGCGAGCGGGAAAGGGTGAATTTCACAGGTCGGCGTGGAAAACGGTTCTTGCCATTCACATGGCCAACCTCCTTCAGTGAACGCGGCTTCGAGGTACGCTTCGGCGGGAACCGACGCGAGCGGTGCGATGATCATCCTCTCTTCTGCGAAGAAGAACAGGGGAGAATCTCTCCTTGCTGGCTGAAGTTGAGGACTTGGTGTCCACACGCCACCCCAGATGAGCAAAAGTGCCGCAGCCAGTGCGGCAGTCAGTGGAACCCAGTAGCGATGCGATACGGCGGGAACATACGTTACCGTCGGCGGGGCAGTCTCACGCAAGGTCCATTCGATGCCATGAAGCTGCCGAGTCAGCCGTTGATACCGCCGTGCACAGTGGAGACAGCTCCGCAGATGGGCACGTGTTTGCGCGGTCCCTTCTCCGGCAGCAAGGAGGAACAGCGCACGGTCACGCAGACAGATATTCATGAGAGGTCTCCTAGCGCTTTCTGCAAATGACGAAGCGCAAGAAAAAGATGACGCTTGACGCTGCCAGACGAGAGCCCCAGTACGGCGGCAACTTCTTCACTCGACAAGCCTTCCAGGCGGCGCAGGACGAATACTTCCCGTTGACGAGAAGAGAGCGCACGAAATCTCAGCCAGACATGTTGTTGTTGCTCGCGGCTGAGCGCATGTTCCTCAGGATTCGGTTGCAAACTCGGCAGCTCCAGTTCCTGTGCAGCTCTGCCTCCTCTACGCCACCATTTCCACCAAGCAGACCGCTGACGATCTCGACAGGCATTCACGGTAACGCGGGTCAGCCACGCTTCCCAGGACAGGATCTGCACGTCGCCTTGCCACTGGCGGACCAGCTTGAGGAAGACGTCTTGGGCAGTTTCCTCGGCTTCCGCTCGATCAACCAACAAGAAACGACAGAGCTGAAGCACGCGGCTGTATTGTGCTCGACAGAGGGCTTCACAAGCAGCATCGGGGAGCGTGGAGTCTTTCGCGACGGCGGTGGAATGCATGATACGCCACTATAGACGAAAGACCCTCAAGAGGAGTTGAAGCTCAAGAGAGGTCGGAGAAAAATAAATTGAACGCGTCAGGGGAGCACCAGAGCGTTGTCTTATTTCCGCTCCAGTGGCTCAGGTTGGCGGTGCATGCGGTTTCTTCAAGAAGCAGAGCAGAAACAAGGCAGCAAGATTGAGCACCGCGCTCAGGATGAACGCCGCACTGTAGCTACTGGTCGCTGTATAGATATAGCCGGCGATGAGCGGACCAAATGCTGCTGGCGATCCAGCCAAAGCGAAAATGAAACCGACGATAGCGCCGACTGCATTGCGGCCAAAGAAATCGCCAATCAGCGCAGGGAACAAGGCCGTCACCCCGCCGTAGGAAAAGCCGAACACTGCGGCGGCAGGATAAAGCATCGTGAGCCCAGTGCTCATCGTAAAGCCGAAAAAAGCCACGGCTTGGAGCGCGAAGCACAGGCCAAGTGTAGGCACACGGCCAAGATAATCCGAGATGGAGCCGATGCCGAGGCGGCCAGCAAACCCGGCGAAGCCGATGACACTGATGGTCATGGCCGCGCGAAATTGGGAAATACCAAGGTCCACGGCAAAGGGAACGATATGGACCATGGGCATGAAGACCACCAGCCAAGTGAGGGTAAAAACGATATTGATCAACCAAAAGGCCCAGGTCCGTTTCGCGCCAGCCAGTGTCCACTCGTGAACGAATCCAGCGGGAGCAAAGTTCCCGTGCGGCAGAGGTTCCTGTGGCGGGAGGCCGTCGGGCAAAAGCCCCATCTTCTCCGGGTCACGCACGGTAAAGGTAGCGCAGAGGCTGATTGCCGCGATGGCGCATGCACCTAGGATGACATACGTCGTGCGCCAGCCATAGGCCGAGATGAGCGCCGTAGCGAGCGGTGGAAAAATGAACATGCCGAAGCTCGCCCCGCTCGAAGTAATGCTCAGCGCCAGCCCGCGTTTGACGGTGAACCAACGCACGACCGTTGAATTACACGGTACGTAGGCGGCGCTCATGCCCGAGGCGGCGATAAGCCCCAATGTCACATAGATCTGCCACAGCGCCGTTGCCTGACTCGTCAAGAGAATACCGCTGCCGAGGAGACAGGCCCCGATAGTAAGCACAATGCGTGGTCCCCAACGGTCCGTGCAGCGACCAGTCACCGCGCCCAAGGCACTATAGACGAAGACGTACAACGAGTAGGGCAACGAGAGACTGGCGCGATCCCAGCCGGTGTCAGCCGAGATCGCTGGCAGGAACACGCCAAAAGTAAACTGGATACCGTAGGCAATGCAGAGAGCGAAGAAGGCACAGGCGACGACCACCCAGCCATAAAAAAATCGCTCTCCTGCCTCGACAGTTACCGAAGGGCTGAGGGCTGCTCGCTGTTCCGATCTCGCTTTGTTCATTGGCAGGCAAGTATCCGTGGTGGAGGGGAAGGTTGTCAAGGTGCCGACGAGACGAGCGGCTAGAGCAGCGCTAACAATTCTCCGATCTGCCGAATGACATGCTGCGGTCGATGCTCGCCGATTGTCGGCTCACGCTCTGGGTCCGACCAAATCAACACGGACCGGAGGCCCACGCGATTGGCTCCAGCGATGTCTTGTTGCAACGAATCGCCAA
The DNA here is from genome assembly GCA_005804965.1 of Pseudomonadota bacterium. GTDB lineage: Bacteria > Desulfobacterota > Binatia > Bin18 > Bin18 > SYOC01. The sequence goes on along the minus strand of SYOC01000399.1, from coordinate 5,353 downwards.
CGAACAATGCCTCCTGCGGTGCGCAGCCAGCCCGCCGTAACGCTTCTTGAAAAATCGACGAGTCCGGCTTGCAGGACTGGGCCGCTTCACTCGACAGAATCGAATCGAAATGCGCTCGTACCCCTGCCAGTTCCAGCATGTGGCCTAACTGGTCGTCGTCGATATTACTGACCATACCAACGTACAACCTACGGTCGCGCAGAGCCGTTAAGGTCGCTGACACGCCATCACGCAACATAAAGTCGCGGGCGCGGCGCTCCCATTGCAGCGCCCGATAGCGTACAAACTGCTCCTCAGTCAGCGTCAGGCCAAGGCTGTTCGCCATGCCCATCAATGCGTCGCGGAACATGTCGCGATGTAGATAGTAAGGCTGCGGCAAATAGTGATAAAACACGCTCTTCAGCGAAGCACGGTAGGCCCGCATAATCGCCTTAGGGTCTTCACTCGACCCTGCCCACTGTGCCAACGCGACGATACTTTCCCGCTCCCCTGGAGCTACGGTTTCATAATCGAAGAGGGTCCCGCCAAAATCAAACAAGACGGCACGTACGCTACTCATGATTGTCTCCTTAATTGCCATATACTTTTCCCAAGACGTTGCTGCCCACAAAACATCACCGCGCCTTGATCTCCTCCCGCGCCCGGATCATGTAGCGCACTTCCGACGATGTGCGCCCGCGCAGATCATCCGGAGCTAGTGAGATTCGCTCTGAAGGAATGCTGACACCGTCGGTCAACAGGGTCCGCACGGTATGCAAACGTCCGTCAGCCAGAGCAGTTAAATCGGCAGCCGGAATCTCAGTCTTTTCCCGCCAGCTTTGTAAGAGCGCTGCTGCCGGCAGCGAGAGTTGCGGCGGAGGTGAGCCGTCACGCTGCACAGCATGCTGCAAGAAAGAGAGCACTTCTGCTTCCGGCCCTGCTGCGCCCTCGGTCTTCGGCAGCGCTGCCAACAAGAGGCGATCACGTACGACTTGCCGATCTTCTTGGCCAAGAGTGCAACTGAGCTGGAGATCAAGCTCTGGCCGCTGAGCAAGAAAATTGCGCAAACGGCTCACTTGTTCTTTCCCGGCAACAGTGAGTTGACTCGTCCCTGCCTCAAACGGAATCGGTTCGAGGAAAAAATCGTCAAGCTGTTCTTTCTCGCTAAAGATGGCACCTAATAATTTGAGGGGCGAAGTCACCGCGCCGATGACCACATCACGAAACGCTCGCCAGAAACTGCTGCCCACTTGCACACCAGACTGATTGAGGTTCCCTGTCATCGGCACTTGCAGATTGATGTCGCCGTTAATGTCTTTCAACAGCGCCAGGACCAAGTGCATCGGCAAACCCACCTGTTGCTCAACCTCGGACGGGCTTAGCTTTCCGCTGAGCCCAAGATCATGCAAGGTCACCTCAGCATCAGCCTGCACGGTATCGCCTGGGACAAGCAGGTCCCATTTGACGGAGACCGCACCTTTTTTCACCCGGTAGCCCAGCAGTGGTGCCAGATACGAGTTGAACTTGGCAAGATGCAAATGTTCGATGGTGCCATGCACGCGGGTCACCAACTGGCCGCCCTGACGTTCGGTGTTGCCACTCACCTCAATAGGCGCACCGTCCATGTTAAACGCATGCAAGGCAAACACAGCGGGGCGTGTCAGCGGATAGGCAACGTCGGCGAGGTCAACACGAATGTCTTGCCAATAGATCGTTTGCGTGGGAGCCACAGCCCGATCCTCGAAATAGAACTGGCCGCCGATCACCGTGGCCCGCTCAAGATGCACAAGCAACGGAGTGGCAGCAACTGCGGGAATAGCCGCCGCTGGCGGTGGTGCAGTCGGCGGTGCGCTTTCTTTTTCACCGGCCTTGAGCACAGGGAGCGATGCCGCTGTCGGTTTGGTGAATTGGAAGCGCCCGTCGCTCGCCCGGAACCCTTGCGCGTAGGGATACTCAAGAATGGCTTCAGCGAGTTGGACATCGAACGGCAGCAAGCGGCTCCCCGGTTTCAGCCGAGCTTTCATAGCATGACAACTGAGCAGTTCTTGCTTCTCGGCACCGTAGGCGAACAACACGCCTTGGGCTTCGAGCGTACCCTGGGCTTCAATTTCAACGCCTTCGACATCAGCAAGTGCAGCATTGTCCGGCTGCGCTGGTGCCGGTGGAAGGACACCTTGGTGACGAGCAAATTGAAAAGCTCCCCCTATTTTTTCGATCGACACATCGCCCTGCGGCAAATGCTTCAGGGTCATGCGGGCGAAATGCGCGGTGGCATCCAAACTGAGCGGGATCAGTGTACTGCCTTTTCGCAGCTCAATCGTAGCGGTCTCCCAGGTCACGGCTTGACCAACATCCGGCAATCCATCGACGACAAAGCCTGGAGCGTCCAAGGAGCCAGAGATGTTCACGCGTAACCCGACAGGGCTACCGATGAACTCGGTTTTCACCGCACCGTTGACCTCGCCGTCAATCTTCTTGATCTGTAACAGGCGCGACAACACGGGAGAGAATGACGCCACCACAACCTTCGAGAGCTGGCTATGAAGATCGAGTTGAAAAGGAGCAAAGCGCAGCGTCCCGGTATTCTCACACCGTCCCGAGTCGGCCTGAAAAGCCAGACGGAGCGGACTCGTCGCCACGCCGCTGCCAATCTCCCCCAACGTCCCCTCCTGAAGCGCTACCTGCACAGCCTCCGCCTTTGGCCAATCTTCATCGCGATAAATGAACTCTCCCCCTTGGGTTTTCAGGCCGAGCAATGAGAAACGCCACGGAGGAGTAGCGCCGGGCACTTCAGTTGTGCGAGACGCGCCAGCCGTGGTACGCGAACGTCGCTGGGGAAGGACCGCAGTCTGAGTCGGCTGCATGAGCAAAGCCCAATTCAAGCCGGCAGGCGTGGCCAGCAATCGCACGCGCGGGTCACGGAGTTCCGCCGCAGCAAGGCGAATCTCGCGTTGCAACCAATCCACCCGCTCGATCACTACCCTGCCCTCTTCCGCGTGCAATGCTTCTTGGCCGGACGACCGCTCAACGAACGAAAGATCGGTTGCCGTCACGGCACCGGAGAGCAGATGGACAGGCGGCTGGCTGCCGCCGCTGCGCCAATGATACTGGAACCGCGCATCCGCACCGCCGGTCAGATTCTGCACGGCGAAACTGTCGCGGAGGTACGGTTCAAGCAAGGCGAGGGACAGTTGCATGAAGCTCACGGTTGCCGAGATTTCTGCTTCCGAGCGCCGCCATAGGAACGTCGTCTCCGCCACAAACGCCCCGGCGTAGGCGGTCTCAGTGCTCAGATTACCATTGCTGCGGATAGCAACCGGAGCAGCGAAGCCATCGGCTTGCAATCGCAGTGGCTCGGTTGTGAGGTCATGAAGGGAGAGAGACACCCGCGCCGCTCGTGCCCGGGTCAGATCAACATAGTCGCATTGCACGTCGAAGACGCGAATCTGTTCGATGGTCAGCGTCGGCAGATCGGGCACTGGCGTATCCGGTGGAGTGGGTAGCAGGAGGTCAGCAAGATTGAGGCGACCATCCGGCGTATGAACGGCGGCAAGCCGCACGCCAGACGCGGTCAGCCGTGCAATGGTCATCTCGCTGAAGAGCAAAGACAGGAGGCTGGCTTCCCCTGCCATATGTGCGACCGTCAGCACTGGGAGCGGCTCTCCTGGGAGAGTCAGCGAAAGGCCAGACACGGTGAGGCGGCTGAGCAACGGATTAAACGTCGCCCGCGTCAATTGCACAGTCGCTGGCGTCGCCACCGACAGGCGGTACACGATGGCATGACGGAGCAGCGCTGGCACAGCGACCGCAACTGCCAATGTGAGCACGACGACAAGCAGTGCGATACGCCAATGCCAACGTCGAGGCCAAAACCAAGATAACAGATGCACGCGATCCGCTTCCCTCCGCCAGTAAGGCACTCCTCAGTACGGAAGGATTATGCGGGGAGGAAAGCGGCCACACAACCTAGGAGCCTGCCTCTTTACGGACACGGCACGTTGGCAGTCTGGAGCGCAGTCCCGGTATTGCCAGCCACGCCATTGGCCACAGCAATCGTGGTTGCCGTGTTCTTAGAGATCTTGGCGTCGGCCACATTGCCGGTGCCCACCACTGCCGGGGCATCCGGTACGGCACCGAACACCTGGATATCCGTCCCGTTCGTGCAGGCCACATTTTTCGACACCGAGGCGCTACTGTCATTGCCATTGGCCAGCCCAGAAAGTGCGCCAGCCACCAACACGCCATAGGCGTCAGAGTTTGTAACCTCGTTCTCTGTCACCTTGGCTTTGGCACTATTGGTATTGGCGATCTTGGCCGCCGCACCATCTTCGCTCCCTGCCCCAGCGGCAACAACGATACCGCTCATGCCGCTCGCCGTATGATCGTGTACCTGATTCTTCTCGATATTGATGGTCAGCGAGTTCTCGGTACTGGTGCCAACGCCGGTGAAAGCCCCTAACGCAGCCAGCCCAGAAATACCAATGCCGCCATTGCGCTCGACCGTGTTGCTGGAGATCTTTGCCGTTAGCTTGTTATTCGAGCTGTTATTCTGCCCGGCAGTCACGCGAATGCCGCGCCCCGAAAGATTGTCCGACACGGTATTCCCTTCAATCTTCACCGTCGTCTTGTTCTCAACGGCATCGACCACGCCAGCCCGCACAAGAATCCCGGCTGTCGCTGTGCTGGTATTGCCAGTCACGGTATTGTTCTTGATCGTCGCTTGCAGCTTATTCTTGCTCGCTCCGAAAATGCCGCCATCCAGATTCATGCCGATGGCGCTGCCGGTCACCGTGTTCCCCACAATGTTTGTGCCGGAGATGAGGCTTTTCGTCCCAGCCATTTGGAAAGCGATGCCAGCAGAGACGTTGCCGGTCAGAATGTTATTCGTGATCTTGGTGCGCGTGATTTTACTGCCGGTGCCAGCTGTGGTGAAATTCGTCAGCACGCGAATCCCAAACCGAGCATTGGCAAAAATAGTGTTCCCGCTAATCGTCGTGCCAGAGATTTTGGCACCGGGTAGATCGCTGGTTAAAATTTCGATGCCATCAATGCTTGCACCAGAAATGGTGTTGCCACTGATCGTTGTTTTCTCGATGCTCACCCCTTCGTTCTGAATGATAATCGGCAGCGTCCCACCAATCACGATATTGTTCGAGATGGTGTTCTTCTCCAGTTTCACACCAGGGACATTGTGAAACACACTCAAGCCTACGTCGGGGATATTCTGCAATTTGAGGCCGTTGATCGTGTTCTCGCTCGATATCATGACAAGGCCATCCATACCGGGGTCAGCGAACGCGCTTCCATCGAGGGTAATGTCGGGGACGTTATCAGCGGTGAGGTCTCCGTTGATGCTGGTCCCTCCGTCGCACAG
>SYOC01000398.1 GCA_005804965.1 Pseudomonadota bacterium | reverse complement strand
TGGATACCGGGCCGGTGCGCTATTGGGATGAAACCACTTCCAAGGTCAACACGAACGTCTCGGAACATAACAAGCAAGTGATCGTGCGCACGGAGCAGGATATCTATGTGGCCGGGGAGACGCTGAGTCTCCGCCTCGCGCGGATCACGGACTATCCGATTGGCGCGATGGCGAGATTCACCGTTCTTCAGGACGGGAAAGAGCCTCGCGCCTTTTCGTTCGATGGTGGCGCGGATGGTTGCCTAATGGTCAAAGACCCTTCCCAACGGACGTTCAAGTGGACGCTGCCTATAGATTTCCATCCCGAGGGCAAAGTGCAGTTGCGGGTACACTTGTGTGAGCGCAGCTATCCAGAAATGCCAGAACAGCTCGACTCGAACCCGTTACAGATCCAGCCGGGGACCTGAGCGCTTGGTCGTCTACACTCACTCACGCAGAGACGCGGAGGCAGATGATCCGTGCGCACGCCCTGAGCAGAAGACCGCGCCCCAATCCACGTTATTTCTTCCTACGTTCCTCCGCGTATTCACCAATGGCTTTCTCGATGGCGTGAGCGGTAGCAGAAATATAGCGGTCGCCCGCGCCTATCACGCGATCATAAGATGCTTGTGGCGGTGCACTTTGTCCTTTGAAATGCGGCATCACGTACTGCGAAATCAATTCGTAAGACCGCAGCGTCCCTCGCCAATCGGCAAAGTCCGCACCAATCGCCATGTAGCAACCAAACCCGCCAGATTGCTTTTGCAAGCGCTCAATCTGCGCAATCGCCATCTCTGGCGTACCAATCACGCCAGCACCAGTGTCGTTGACCTCTTTGACAATCTCTTCATAGGTCGTCGCGCCAGATGGCTTCATCGGGAGGATGTGAGAAAGGTAATTCATGATGTTGAGAAAGCCGTAACGGCAGTCTTCCAACGCCTGTTGCTCGGTCTCGGCCACGTACATCGGTCCGACCATGCGCCAGTTACGGCGGTCTGCTGTGCGTCCGTTTTTGGCGGCTTGCTCTTCGACAACTTCCCAATGGTCGGCGAGAAGATCGAACCCGAGTGGATTAGTGGCAGCCAACGAGAGCAACCCGACACCGAACCGACCGGCGAGTTTAGCGCCAGATGGCGAGATGGACGCCGCGACGGCGATATCGAAACACGGATGGCTGTAGGGGCGTAATTGCAGCACGCCATCTTGAATAGTGAACCAGTCGGTCTTGCGCGTGACGGTTTCGCCTTGCAGCAACGCCATGATGACTTCAAAGCTTTCTTCCATCATGCGGCGCTGATTGTCGGGGTGAATGCCGAGCATCATGGCATCGGATGTTAGCTGCCCGGGGCCGACGCCGAACATCACGCGACCTCGTGTCATATGGTCAAGTTGGATGATGCGGTCGATCAAAATGAGCGGATGATGGTAGGGCAAGGAGCTGACTCCGGTGCCGAGCTTGATGTGCCGGGTATGTTGCGAGGCGATGCCGATAAAGACTTCGGGCGAGGCGATGGTTTCGTAGCCAGCCGAATGATGCTCACCGATCCAGGCTTCGTCGAAGCCGAGGCGGTCGAGATGCTCGATGAGTTCGACATCGCGTTGCAGGGTGAGAGTAGGGTTCTGGCCCACAGGGTGCATGGGCGGGAGGAAAATGCCAAAGCGCAATGGATGATTCATGCGCCTGTAGTATCTAGGGGGCATGCCGGGGTCAAGAGACGGAGGGATCTCCGTTCAGTTGACAGCCTCCGCCTTTCTGGCTTACCTTAGCGCCCGGGGAGGACGCGGATATGTCTGACTGGAACCTCAAAGATCAAACGGCAGTGTGCGGTGTCGGGCACTCATCCTACGGCAAACGCTTGAACCGCAGTACCATCGACCTGGGTGGCGAGGCGATTCGTAATGCCCTCGAAGACGCTGGACTGAAGAAGAACGATCTTGATGGGTTGATCGTTAGTTTTGGTACGCCGATTGGCGCGGATGCTGACACGCTTGCGTATGCGCTCGGGTTGAAACTGCGCATGTACAACCAGACGTGGGCGCATGGGCGCTTCACCGCGAGTTGCCTGCAATGGGCGGCTATGGCGGTGAAAGCTGGTCTCGCTAACTATGTGGCATGTCTTGCCTCGATTAGCTTTTCGGGGTTCCGCAAACCAATGATGGGCGGAGCGAGCGATGGCGAAGGCGCACGCGAAGGCGGTGGCGGTCATGGCGAAGATCCTGTGTACGGTATGACTTCTCCTGGTGCCGGGTCGGCGCTGATCGCGCAAAAGTATTTCGCGAAATATGGGGCCACCAGCCGTCAGCTTGGCGCCGTTGCCGTCGCGTTTCGTAAGCATGCATCGCTCAATCCTGCGGCGATGATGCGCAACCCCATCTCTATCGAAGACCACCAAAACTCTCGCTTCGTTTGCGAACCGTTGCGCCTCTTAGATTACTGTCAAATTAACGATGGTGCTGCGTGTGTGATTGTGACCACCAGTGAGCGTGCCCGCGACCTGCAAAAGTCGCCTGTCTTCATCAGCGGGATGCAAGGGCTGCCGGCTGGGCGCGAAGAATTTATCTGGACGCATCCTGGCTTTGGCGTCGCGCAACAGAGCGTGTTCGACTATCAGCCCGAGCCTCAACCTGTCTATCAGATGGCGGGCGTGACCCACGCTGATATCGACGCGCTCTTCACCTATGACGCCTTTTCGATTCTGGTGTGGACCGCCCTTGAACGGTGGGGATTCTGCCGCCCCGGCGAGGCCGCAGCGTTTACCCAAGACGGACGCATTGAGGTGGGCGGAGACTTACCGATCAATACCCACGGTGGGCTCATTTCCGAAGGGCACATCATGGGGTGGAACCATCAGGTCGAGATCGTTCGCCAGTTACGTGGCGAATGCGGGCCGCGACAAGTCGCCAATGCGCAAGTGATTCAGTGGGCTAACGCCTATGGCGACTCACTGATTTATCGGAGATAGGACATGAGCAACTACACAAAGCCGCTCCCTGCGATTTCCACGTTGAACGGACCCTATTGGGATGGGCTCAAGCAGCGCGAATTGAAGATGCCATCATGCAATGACTGCGGCAAACTGTGGTATCCTCCTGCGCCGTTCTGCCCCGAGTGTTGGTCGCGCAATTTCACGTGGCGGCAGCTCAGCGGGCGCGGCACGGTGAATTCATGGGTGGTGTTTCACCAAGCGTATTTCTCTTCGTACAAGGACGACGTTCCGTACAACGTCGCTGAAGTCGAGTTGGAGGAAGGTCCGCGCTTGCTAACCAACCTCGTGGGCATCGCCAACGAAGACATTGTGATGGGTATGGCGGTGGAGATTGTCTACGACGATGTCACCGACGAAGTGACGTTGGCGAAGTTCAGACCAGTAAAATAGTCACGAGTCACGAGCAATGAGTCACGAGTCACGAACAACGAGTCTGGAGGACATATGCCTGGGATTCTTGATGGCATTCGCGTGTTTGACTTGACCTTAGCGGCAGTAGGGCCGTGGGCATCGAAACTGTTAGGTGAGCTGGGTGCCGATGTCATTAAGGTGGAAGCACCAGAAGGGGAGTTGTCGCATGTCATTCCTCCGCCGATCAAAGGTACTGCCGTCTTGTACATTTCCGCTAACTTCAACAAGCGCCATACCGTACTGGATCTGAAGCAAGAAGGAGATCGTGCCATTGCCCTCAAGATGATCGAGAAGAGCGACATCTTCATCCAAAACATGCGTCCAGGTGCGGTCGAGCGTCTCGGGTTGGGCTACGATGTGGTATCACAAGTGAACCCGCGTATTGTCTACGTGGCAGCATCGGCCTACGGACGAACCGGACCAATGGCGAAGGAAGCTGGCATTGATCCCAATCTGCAAGCCTTCTCCGGCTGGTGCAGCGTTACCGGGCAACCTGGAGGGCAGGGCGAGATGTTCCGTCATTTGGCGCATCTCGACATTACGACCAGCACCATGATCGTCGAAGCCGTGCTGCAAGCCTTGCTCGCACGTGAACGTACCGGCAAAGGCCAAAAGATTGAAATCGAGATGCTCGCCGGAGCGTTGTCGCTGCAGAGCAGCCGCTTGGCTGAATACTTTGCGACTGGAGAACAGCCGCGACCCATGGGTAGTGCGACCACGACGACCGTGCCGCACCAAGCCTTTCTTTGCCAGGATCGGCAATATCTTGCTGTTGGTGTCGTGCAAGAAGAGCAGTGGCCGCGTTTCTGCCGTGCGATCAAGCGAGAGGAGTTGGTCACCGATCCTCGTTTTGCCACCAACCCTGATCGCGTGAACAATCGGGCGGCGCTCATTCCCCTTTTGGAAGCCTGTTTTCTGACGAAGCCCGTGGCGTGGTGGGTGATTCGTTTGACGAAAGAACAGGTGCCGAACAGCAGGATCATGGATTTCGAGGCGCTACGTTACCATCCGCAGGTGCTGCAAAACGAGCAGATTGTTGAGCTGCCAACCCCACATTGGGGGACGTTGCAGGTGGATGGTCTTCCCTGGACATTCAGCCAAACCCCGGCTGGACCGATCCGCCCAGGCGGTCTCAAGGGGGAGCATACGGAAGAAGTGCTGCGCGAGTTAGGACTCGTGGCAAGTGGGAAGAGCTAGACTCTACTGCACCGGGGAAACGGAGAATCGGGGAAGCGGGGAAGAGAAGATAGGAATCGGAAAAGGGGTGAGTTTGGAGAATCGAGGCCTATGGCGGAACGGATTGGCAGTTTCAGAGAATTGCGCGTTTACCAGCACGCTGTGAATGCGGCGATGGACATCTTTGAATTGACAAAGCAGTTTCCGACTGAAGAACGATACTCGATGGTCGATCAGATGCGCCGTTCGTCCCGTTCCGTATGTGCAAATATCGCTGAAGCTTGGAGAAAAAGACGCTATCGAGCTG
>SYOC01000397.1 GCA_005804965.1 Pseudomonadota bacterium | reverse complement strand
GCACGCTGATCAGAATGTGGCTTATCGCGCACGTCCAAGAAGAAAAAGCAGCATAACTGCAAGAAGAGCAAAACATGAAGGATCTGACCCTCCCCGCCTTACTCACCTCCGGCAATTCTCACCATCCTGCCCTTATCGTCCCCGAAGGCGGGCCAACAGTCTCTTACGACGTACTGCAACGCCAAGTGGAGCGCTTGGCTGTCACCCTCCAATCACTCGGTATCGGACGTGGGGACCGTGTGGCAATGGCGCTTCCCAACGGCATCGAAGTCATCATCTTATTTTTCGCCACGACCGCCGCTGCGGCAACAGCGGCTCCGCTCAATCCTGCCTACACGACAGACGAGTTTCGCTTCTATTTGGAAGATATCGAGGCCAAGGCGCTGATCGTTCCTCCCGGCGGCGGTGAGCAGGCACGTGCAGCAGCACCAACCGGAACGCTGACTATCGAAGCAGCAAGCAATGCCGCTGGTGAAGTCTCCTTGGCCGTGGTGCGTCCATCCTCACTGCCACCTGCGCACGATACTGCCGCTCCCGACGACATCGCGTTATTTCTTCACACCAGCGGCACCACCAGCCGCCCGAAAGGTGTGCCGCTTTCCCACGCCAATCTGCTTGCCTCGGCAGGCAATGTTGCTGCCACCTACGCTCTCACGGCAGACGATGTCTCGCTCTGTGTGATGCCATTGTTCCATGTACATGGATTAGTAGCCTCGACTTTTGCCACGCTGCATAGCGGAGGTACTCTCGTGATTCCCCCACGTTTCAGCGCAGGTGCGTTCTGGCCCACGGTCAAAACTCATCAAGTGACGTGGTATACCGCCGTGCCCACTATCCACCAAGTGCTGCTGGCGCGAGCCGAAGAAGACCAAGCCCCAGCAGCGGGGACGAGTGGACTCCGTCTGATTCGCTCGTGCAGTTCGTCTCTGGCACCGGCGACCATGAGCGAATTGGAGGCGCGTTTCGGGGTGCCGGTATTGGAAGCCTACGGCATGACCGAGGCCGCACATCAGATGGCCTCGAATCCGCTGCCGCCAGGAGAACGCCGCGCGGGTTCGGTCGGTTGCGGTACCGGTGTGCGCGTCGCCATCATGGACGAGGCCGGGAATCTTCTTCCCCCAGGCGGGCAAGGAGAAGTAGTCATTCAAGGACCGAACGTCACTCGTGGCTATCACAACAACCCAGAAGCGAACGCTACCGCGTTTACGCACGGGTGGTTTCGCACCGGCGATCAAGGAATTATGGACGCCAACGGGTATCTCACGTTAGTGGGTCGCTTGAAGGAACTGATCAATCGCGGCGGCGAAAAGATTTCGCCACGAGAAATCGACGAAGTGTTGCTGACCCACCCCGCCGTTGCCGAAGCCGTCTGCTTCGGTGTTCCCGATGCCAAATATGGTGAGGAAGTCTCCGCCGCAGTTGTCTTACGCGGTGACGTGACCGAAGCTGGACTCATCGCGTACTGCCGCGAGCGGCTGGCCACCTTCAAGGTACCAAAGAAAGTGCATCTGGTTGCCCAGATTCCACGCACGGCCACTGGCAAGATTCAGCGCCGGGCGGTCGCCACAGCGCTGGCCTCGACTGAGGCTTAGGACCCGAGCTTGAGACGTTGCGTCACAGCTTTGGGGGAGTATGGGGACGAATAGAAGCCCACACGGTAGTTCGTCCCAGCCACCACATCATCCTTCGTCACTTCGACGAGGACCATATCGCTCGGGGCAAACTCCTCGGGCAGCGGTTCGTCCTCAACTACCGGTGCCTGCTCCGTGAAATAGCGATGGAGGCCGAGATCAAGCGGCCAAATTAATGCTTCTAAGTTCCCCTCATAGACAGGCTTCCCGCCAAGCACAATGAGGCGGTTCTGCCGTCGGACAAACCACACTTTTGCCATAAACCTCTGCCTTTGCCTGTTGAATCTAAAGTGTCATCTTCCTTATCTGATTCGATGCGAAACGTGAAGCGTGCTGCCTCATGCGTGTTTTCAAGCCGAGCATACACTCACGCAACACGTCTTGCGTAACTCATCTCACTCCAGTATCCGCACCAGTTCCGTTTGCATCGGCGTGCCAGTGACAATCGCTTCACGCTCGGTCACGTAGACGTTGACTTCGCTGCGCACGCCGAACTCGCCGGCTAAATAAATACCTGGCTCAATAGAAAAACAGCTCCCCGGCAACACCCGACGCTCGTCGCGAGTCTCTAATCCGTCCATGTTGGCACCGTTGCCATGCACTTCTTCACCAATCGAGTGCCCGGTACGATGAACGAAATGTTCACCATACCCGGCGTCGACGATCACTTTCCGGGCGGCAGCATCGACTTCATAGCCAAAGAAGGATTGTTCTCGACGCACCCGTTCTTGGATGAAGGCGATGGCGGCATCACGCGCCGAGCGGACGAGAGCAAAGATTTCTTGGTAGCGCTCGGGCACGGTCCCGCCCATGAATCCAGTCCAGGTGTAGTCGGCATACACTCCTTCTGGCTCCTTGGCCCACAGGTCGATCAAGACAAAATCCCCGGGACGGATGATGCCAGAGTCTGGAGTCGGCTCAAAATGCGGGTCGGCACTATGCGCGTTGATCGCTACGATAGGCGGATGATTCGTCACCAAACCGCGTGCAGCAAACTGCCGCAAGATAAACTGCTGAGCATCATACTCGGACACTGGCACGTGCTGGCGAATATAGGCAAATGTCTCATCCACCGTCTCGCGCACCCCGGTCGCGGCCCGGAGATGGCTCTGCCATTGCTCAGCCGACCACACGGCCTCGAAACGCTGGACGAGATCAGCCGAAGACACCACTTCGATGCCAAGTTGCCGCACAAGTTCAATGGTTCCAGCATCCACACGCGACACGTAGGGAATGGCGTTACCAGGAGAATACTGCATCGCCAGCGTACTCACGCCGAGCAAGGTGTCGGCAAGCGCCGCGTGCAACTGCTGCCAGGACAGAAACACGCGCTTCTCGCCGGGCAAGGCATCAAGACGGCGTGGCTCGACGCTGGACACGATGCCAGCCGGAGCGCCATGCGCAGGAATGTAATAATACCAACGGCGGGTGGAAATCTGTCCAGGATCGAGTCCGAGAATGCGGGACGCAAGCGGGTCGCTGCCGCGAAAATCACAGAATAACCACCCATCGACCCCTTCCCGATTCAGTGCCTCCTGAATGTCTTGTAGACGTTGCCGCTGCACGAGTTCCCCCCTTCATGTTGGTTGCGACGCTGGAAGCGAGGTGGTAATACTAACGGGCGGAGGTTCAGAATGAAAGAAGGCATCCACCCGAAGTACCAGACCTGCACTGTCGTCTGCGCGTGCGGGAACACATTTGAAACGCGATCAACCGTCCCGACACTCCATCTCGATCTGTGCTCGCAGTGCCACCCCTTTTACACTGGGAAGCAACGCTTGGTAGATACTGCCGGACGTGTCGAGCGCTTTCGGCGACGTTACGCGAAAGTGGGCGAAGCTGCGCAATCGTAGCCACGTCAGCGCCTTTGCCGCTCAGTACGGCACACCATACACACGCTCGCGTAAGGGCGGTTTTCGGACCGCCCTTATTTTTTCTCGCCACCACCCTGCGACAGGTACACACATTCTATGAGCGACACCTTTCTCGACAAACTCACCGAGGTCGAATTTCGGTTTCAAGAGCTGGAAGCTGCCCTCGGCCGCGCTGAGTCTCTGAGCAATCCCAAGGAATACGCCAAGCTGGCCAAGGAACGCTCCTCTCTAGAAGAACTCGTCACCTGTTTCCGTGCGTGGCGCAAAACCAAAGACGAAATTGCCAACAACAAACCCTTGCTCGAAGATAGCGACCCGGCCGTACGCGAAATGGCCAGGGAAGAACAAGACACGCTCGAAGCCAACTACACCCGCCTCGAAAGTGAACTCCAACGCCTCCTCGTTCCCAAAGATCCCCTGGACGACAAGAACGTACTCTTGGAAATTCGCGCAGGTACAGGGGGAGACGAAGCCAGCCTATTCGTAGCGGACTTGTACCGTATGTACACCCGTTATGCTGAGACTCACGGCTGGCGTCTCGAAACCATGAGTGCCAGCCCCACCGGCCTCGGCGGTTTCAAGGAAGTCATCAGTTTGATCGAAGGCAAAGGTGCCTACAGCCGCCTCAAATTTGAGGGCGGCGTGCATCGTGTGCAGCGCGTCCCGGCGACTGAAGCGTCAGGACGGATTCACACCTCAGCCGTTACCGTCGCGGTCTTACCTGAAGCTGATGAAGTGGATGTCCATATCGACGAGAAAGATTTGCGCATCGACGTTTTCCGCTCCTCAGGTCCTGGCGGCCAAAGCGTCAACACCACCGACTCTGCCGTGCGTATCACTCACTTGCCGACAAACCTCGTGGTGTCGTGCCAAGACGAAAAGTCGCAGCACAAGAACAAAGCCAAGGGCCTCAAGATTTTACGTGCCCGCTTGCTTGAACGCGCCCGCGACGAACAACAAGCCGCGATTAGCGCCTCGCGCCGCAGCATGGTCGGGTCGGGTGACCGCTCCGAGCGCATCCGCACGTACAATTTTCCCCAGTCGCGCCTCACTGACCATCGCATCAACCTGACGGTGTACACGTTGGACCGCGCACTTGACGGTGAGATCGACGCCATCGTGGATGCACTCAATTCTTTCCACCAAGCCGAAGCGCTAAAATCGCAGTCCGAGGTTCTCTCAGGCTCGGGAGAATAATTGCCTCGATTCTTCCATGGCGCAGGATTTTTCTCGTTGTGCAGAGACAGTGCATACGCTGCTGGCTGGTGCGGAAGCCCGCTTCAGTGCCGTCGGTATTGACACGGCACGTCTTGATGCCGAAGCCTTACTTGCCCACGCGTTGACCCTCGATAGAGCCCAACTCTTCGCTCGCCTCCGCGACGGTATCACGACCGAGGCTCATGGGATCTTTCTCAAGCTCGTGCAGCGACGTGCCCGCCGCGAGCCACTCGCCTATATCATTGGAGTGCGCGAGTTTTGGTCGCTCGCATTTCACATCACGCCTGCGGTCCTCATCCCACGCCCCGAGACCGAGCTGCTTGTGGAAACTTCGTTGCGCATCCTCGCGGAGGCCCAGCTTCTTACGTCGCCACTACGGCTCTTGGATATCGGCACAGGCAGCGGCTGCTTGGCCATTGCTCTCGCGAAAGAACTGCCAAGAGCCGAAGTGTGGGCGGTGGATCTCTCCCTTGCCGCGCTGGCCGTGGCTCAGGACAACGCGCAGCGGCTCGGCGTCGCCGCACGCACACACTTTCTTCACAGTGATCTTTTCTCCGCCTTCAGCCAAACAGAACTCAGATTCGATCTTCTCGTCGCTAATCCGCCGTACATCGCTTGCGGCGAGATCGCGACCTTGCAGCCCGAGGTCCGAGATTGGGAGCCCCACTTAGCTCTCGTTGGCGGGACTGATGGCCTGGACTTTTATCGTCGCTTACTGACTGACAGTCCACGCTATGTGCGTTCCGGTGGACGGCTACTCATGGAAATCGGCACCAGCCAAGCCGCCTCCGTGCTGGACCTTTTTCGCCACCACGCTACCTTCGCAAATTCATCTTGTCTCCAAGATTATGCCGGTCATGATCGTGTCGTAGTTGCGTACGCTAGATAATTTCACATAATAAGAAAGACACTTCCACCAGCGGTAACAGCAGAACACAGTGGGAAAGGATCGGAGGCAGAGAGGAAAGATGGAGACAATCGTGGTGCGGGGAGGAGCGCCGTTGCGAGGGGACATCGTAGTGAGCGGCGCAAAGAATGCGGCCTTGCCGCTTTTGTTTGCAACCTTACTCACTGAAGACGAGTGTCGTCTCAGCCGGGTGCCCCGGCTAGTCGATATTCATACCACGCTGCGGTTGTTGCGTGATCTCGGTGTCGAATACGATTGGGTCGGTGACCAGGAAGTCGCGCTGTCTGCCAGCGGGGTGCAAAACCTCGAAGCCTCGTACGACTTGGTGAAAACCATGCGTGCTTCGTTTCTCACCCTCGGCCCTCTGCTCGCCCGCTTTGGCCGTGCGCGGGTATCTACGCCGGGAGGTTGCGCCATCGGCGCACGCCCAGTCAATATCCACTTGGACGGCATGCAACGCTTGGGAGCCACCATCCACCTCTATCAAGGCTACGTCGAAGCTGAAGCGAAAAGATTGCGCGGTGCCCACCTTCCCCTCGAATTTCCCTCGGTCGGAGCCACAGAGAATTTGCTGATGGCCGCCACTCTCGCTGAAGGTGAGACCATCATCGACAATGCTGCACGCGAACCAGAGATTGTCGATCTTGCCTTACTGCTCAACGCTATGGGTGCTCACATTCGCGGGGCCGGGACCAGCACAATCACCATCGAAGGCGTCGCATCGCTTCATGGCGCTGAGCATGTAGTGATTCCTGATCGTGTCGAAGCTGGCACCTTCCTCGCCGCTGGAGCGATTACTTCAGGCGATGTGTTCGTGCATGGAGCCCGCGCCGATCATCTTGATGCGTTCCTCGCTGCCTTTGCAGACGCTGGCATTCAGTTCGCCATCCACGAAGACGGCATCCGCGTCATCGGCAACAGTCGCCCAAGAGGCATTCCTTTGACCACCCTTCCTTACCCCGGATTTCCCACCGACTTGCAGGCACAGATGATGGCGTTGCTCGCACTCGGCCAAGGGCAAAGCATCATTACCGAGACAATTTTCGAGAACCGCTTTATGCACGCCCAAGAGCTGGTGCGCCTTGGTGCCGACATCCAAGTGCACGGCAACACGGCCACCATTAACGGCGTCGCCTACCTCAGCGGAGCCCAGGTGATGGCCACAGATTTACGCGCGAGCGTCTCGTTGCTCCTCGCCGGACTTGCCGCACAAGGCGAGACGGAAGTGGCTCGGGTATACCACTTGGATCGTGGCTACGAACGCATTGAAGAGAAACTGTCACGGATCGGTGCCGACATTCATCGCGCGAAAGCTGACTAAACGAGACTCATGCCAGCACAAAAATCTCCCACGGTTGCCCTACTCAACACTGCTGACCCCACTTGCCAACGCCACTTGCGCAAACTGCTTGCACGCGGAGAGAACGCCAGTGAACACGTAGAGAAAAGTGTACGTGACATCATCGCCGTTGTGAAACGGCGCGGCGATCAAGCAGTGTGTACCTACACCCACACTTTCGACCATGTCCGGCTTACGCCTCAGACTTTGGCAGTCCCACCAGCAGAGTTGCATGCGGCTTTCGACTCGCTCCCTCCTGTCGAGCGCCGTGCTCTGCAGGTCGCTGCGCAGCGTATTACCGCCTTTCATCGCAAACAGCGTCAGGCGAGCTGGTCGTATCGCGACGCGTTAGGCGTCACATTAGGCCAACGCATTGCTCCGTTGCATCGCGTTGGCGTCTACGTACCTGGAGGAAAAGCGGCATACCCGTCGTCCGTGCTCATGAACGTCATCCCGGCCAAAGTCGCCGGGGTGAAAGAAATCGTCGTGGTCTCGCCACCTTCACCGCAGGGATATCATCCTGGCATCCTCGCAGCGGCGCACCTCGCTGGAGCACACGCATTCTTCCGGATTGGTGGTGCGCAAGCTGTCGCTGCCCTCGCCTACGGCACGAAAACCATCCCGCAAGTTGATAAGATCGTCGGCCCCGGCAACATCTATGTTGCAACGGCCAAACGCCTCGTCTTTGGTCAGGTGGATATCGACATGATCGCTGGTCCGAGTGAAGTGTTGGTCATTGCCGACGACAGCGCTTCGCCCCGCGACGTCGCCGCCGACATGTTGTCGCAAGCAGAACACGACGAACTCGCGGCCCCGCTCTGTCTCACGACCTCCGAGTCGTTGGCGCAAGCCATCATTGAAGCCATTACCGAACAATTGAAAACATTACAGCGAGCGCAGATTGCCGCAACGTCGATGCGACGCCAAGGCGCGGTGATCGTGGCGCGAGATCGCAACGAAGTCATCACGCTCGCCAATGCCATTGCCCCGGAACATCTCGAACTCGCCGTCAAAAAGCCCCGCTCTTGGCTCCCGCATCTCCACCACGCCGGTGCCATCTTTCTCGGGCATCTCTCTACCGAACCATTTGGTGATTACATCGCTGGCCCTAATCACGTGCTTCCTACCGGCGGCACGGCACGGTTTTCCTCACCGCTAGGGGTCTACGATTTTCTCAAGCGCACGAACATCATCGAAGCTTCGTCCCAGGCCATGACTGCCCTCGGACCACACATCGTCCAGCTCGCAACCATGGAAGGGCTTGAGGCGCACGCACAGGCCGTGCGCTACCGTCTCAAGACAGGCTCGACCCATCGCTAGGCCAGCGGAAGGTCTCGCTCTTCAAGGATGAGATAAAGGCAGGCAAAGTAAGGAAGGGCAGCGTTCAGCACAGTTGCTGCACGCTCGTGATGACATCCTGCCAAGAAAAGGGCTGAGTCAGGTAGGCGGCAGCACCGGCTTCGTATGCGGCCAATGCCCCTTCTTGAGCGTCGCGCTCTTCGGTGAGAATAACGTGCGGCATGTGCTCGCAGTGACGCAGGAGCTGCATTAGTTCTACACCATCGCCGGGCTGGTCCAAAGACGCACTCAAAATGAACAGATCGACGCCGCGCCGACCACGCAACGTGCGTAACACATCGACGGTATGAGGCGAGTCAATCACTTCGTACCCTTGGCAGAGGAGCTGAGCAAACAACTGTCGTCGTAGCTCAAGATTGCGTTCCGCGAGAAGTACTACTGGTCTGCTCATGTCTCGTTCCTCCGTCCGCTAAGGTATGAGCAAGATTGTAGCCAACGCACGTGAACGGCAGATGACCGGCGGATGAAAAGAAAAAGGCAGGAAAATCACCATACGGCTTCCCCTGCCTTAGTCACGCAGCTTGTCAAATCAATTTGGCAGTCAAGTTGGATTGACTACACCTCAGACGCGCTGGGCATCAGCGCAACGGGCGGCACTTCCAATAATAATGATGCATCGTCGGTCCTTCTTTACGACGGCGCAGCGTCAGCACGACTTCGTCACCGACCCGCACATCCTCAGGGTCCACATCAGTCATCTGGATGTAGAGCCGTCCGCCGTTTTGCACATCGACCACACTCATGATAGTTGGCGAGTCCGCCGCCACATAGAGATGATCGCGAGTGAAGGTGAAGACCTGTCCCGCGCGTTCGAGCGGCACTTCTTGCAATGAGTCGTGATTCTGACAAGCGAGGCACACGCGAGCGATGGGATACTGTCGCGTCCCACAGCGCAAGCAATGGGTGCCATAAAGCCGGATATTCTGCTTCTCTTCTTTCGCGAGAAACACGTTCGACAACTCCGGGCCGTCCTCGTTCTCTCCGCAATACTCCCGCATCTTTTTGAAGATTTGGTACGAGGGATAGAGGCGTTTCTCGCTCAAATGCTCGGAGAGCGAACGCGACAACCGACGCTGTTTGATCGCCTCGGTGACTTGCAGCAACACGCCATCAGCCCCGTCGCCATACGCCAAGAGCAGCAGACGATCCCCGGGCTGAGCGGTTTCCAACGCCGCCGCGAGTAAAAGGAATGGTGCAGCGCTGCCACACGCGCCAATGTCTTGAAAGAGCGGATTCTGAATCTGTACATCCTGAAAGCCGAGCTTCTTTGCTGCATTGGTATGCGCCCGACCATCAGGCGACGGGAGGATCACTTTTGCGAGGTCCTGCGCCTTCAGGTTATGCTTCTGCAACAAGGCATTGCCAACCGCAACCACGCTGGCTTGATAGCCGCGTTCAGTCGCGAAGCGCGACGCCTGGGTTTGGATAAACCCGTCGGTATCACGCCGCCACTCATCGAGAAAATCGTCGGACCGAGAGGCAGTTCCAAGAATCTCAGCAATCACCCCTTCCCGCCCGATCATCACCGCGCTCCCAGCATCGCCGAACCATTCTTCCTCGCCCTCATCCGGCTGCCCGTCGCGCACGTCACCAGCGGCAATCAGCACACGGGCAAGGCGTCCACTAGCAAGGGCATCCACACCAGCACGCAGGGCCGAAGTCGCCGATCGTACGTTCCCGGCAAAGTCAGTGGTCTCACATTCTTGTGGCAAGTCACACGCTGCCGCCATAAAGCTCGCCGAAGAGCGTTGCCAAAATGGCGCTGAGGTCGAGGCAAAATACAGACCCTCGACGCCAACTTTGCCCTGCTCCTCAAGGCAACGAGAGGCAGCTTCCAAAGCCAGAGTCAGAGAGTCTTCATCGAAATACACTGCCGCTCGTTCACCCTTCCCCGCCCGCCGCGCCCACGCTTGAGCGATCTTCTCACGCTCAAGACGACAAAAAGGCACATGATACCCACAACTGATAATGCCGATCACAATGCTGCTCTCCTCATAAAGACTTGTAACAAATAGCGCTCAGTACAAGAAACCAGAAACGGAGATTGGGGGAACCAGGGAATCGGGGAATCGGGGAGAAAAATAAAGGCTCCTTCTCCGATTCGCCTCGTCTCCGTTTCTCCGTTTCCGCCTTGCTAAGCGATCCCGGCCAGCCGCGCACGCTCCAAGATCGTTCGTGCTCGCGTCAAATGCGGCACATCCACCATTTGTCCTTTGAAGCTGAAAGCCATCTTGCCAGCTTTTTGATTCTCCTCGAACGCGGCGAGCAGCTCTTTGCTCTCGGCAATCTCCTCAGCCGAGGGCGTGAAAATTTCGTTCACGATTTCAATCTGGCTGGGATGGATCGTGATCTTTCCCGTAAAGCCCATCCATGCGCCTTCCAGACAATCGCGGCGTAGCCCCTCGGTATCTTTGATATCAACAAAGACGGTATCCAGCGGCTGGACATCCGCTGCTGTTGCCGCCAGCAATGTCATGATGCGGGCATAACGAAAGACTTCGAGGAATTGCCCATGCTCGTCGCGATTGCGCCGCGCACCAATCGACGCTGAGAGGTCCTCGGCCCCCCACGACAAGGAGTCCACACGCGGGCAGGCACCGAAGTCTCGGATATTGAGCAATCCCTGCGGCGTCTCGGTAGACAACACCACGAGCTTCACCTCTCCAGGCGGGTGGCCATATTCGCGCTCCATGCGGCTGATAATCGTGTCGATCCTGAGGAGATCGTCCTTCGTGCGCACTTTGGGCACCAGATACGAATCCGGCTTGCCTTGCATCGTCACTTCCAGGTCTTTAACACCCCACGGCGTATCGAGCGGGTTCATGCGTACCATGCGCTCTTGGCGACCGAAATCGACCTCTTTGAGCCAGCGGGTCACCGTCACTCGTGCCGAGTCTTTGTTTTCCGGCGTGACGGCGTCTTCAAGATCAAGCACCAAACTATCCGCCGGCAACGCCAGCGACTTCTGCAACATTTTTTCATTCGCGCCCGGCACAAAATGGACGGCGCGGCGTAAACGTGACATGCAAACCTCCAAAGGGAACAGTGGAAAGCCTAAAGGAGAAAGTGCAAAGTAAAATCAGACTTCGCACTCATCACTTTCCACTCATCACTCATTACTTTTCACTTTTCCGCCGCATCATCCCTGCCCGCCGACAGCGCATAACCACTTCGCCGCGTTGATTGGTCGCGCGATGCTCGAAGATCACGATGCCCCGCTGCGGGTTGGATTTCGACTCGCGTTTCTCGACCACTTCGGTTTCCGCGTAGATAGTGTCGCCGATAAACACCGGCTTGGGGAACTCGACTTTCTCGAAGCCAAGGTTGCCAACGGTCGTGCCCAGCGTGGTATCGGCTACCGACACGCCGACCGCAAGGCCAAGGGTAAAGATGCTATTCACCAGCCGTTGTCCAAACTCGGCGTTCTTAGAGAACTCGGAGTCGAGATGCAGCGGCTGCATATTGAGCGTAAGGGTGGAAAACAGCAGATTATCGGTCTCGGTGACGGTACGTCCCGGCTGATGTTTGTAGACCTGACCAACTTCCAATTCGTCGAAATACTTTCCGGCCATGAGACTCCTCCTACAGTGGCGTCTTCGTCACGCCTACTGGTGGAGGAGTGCTTATCACTTCCGTCCGAGCCTCGCTAGCGCGAACCGCTTCAAGCTCTCGGAGCCCGATACCACACCCGCCCATCCTTGAGCGTCAGTTGCGTCACCAGCCGCTGTTCGCCGATCATATGGTCCTGATCGGTATCGACGAAATCGAACTGCCCACGTTCCAAACTCATGACTGCCACGTCGGCCACCGCACCCGGCTTGAGCGTCCCAAGCGTGCCAGCTTCGCCGATGGCACGTGCTGGGTTCGCTGTTGCGCGGAGGATCACGTCTTCTAGCCCCATGCCGAGATTGAGCAGCTTCGACATCGTCGTCGGCAAGTCGAAGACCGGTCCATTAGTGGCACTGGGAATCGACAGGTCGGTGGCAATCGTGTCCGGCATGAAGCCTTTTTCCAAGGCCATGCGCACGAAGGGAAAAGTGAAGTGCATCCGTCCATGGGCGCAATCGAAAATGACCCCGGCTTTCTGCGCGTCCTGCACTTCGCGGAGGATCTCTTTCTTCTCTGGTCCCATGATGCCGTAGAGATAACGATGAAAGCAGTGGGTGACGATATCACCGGGCCTCATGAACTCGAGAATCTTCGGCACCGGCAAGAGGGCATCTGTGATGTGTACCATCAGCGGCACGTCGGCCATGTCCGCCGCTTGCCGGGCAAGACGGAGTGGCTCGGTGCCAGCCGCGTCAGGCACGACGTTATTACTGAAGCGCAGTTTCACGCCGATGGCGAGATCGCGGTTATTCTGGATGGTCCGCGCACAACCTTCCGGGTCGGCATAGGCCAAGTGCATCAATTCGCCCACCTGAAGATGGATCAAACCCAACGCCGAGAGATGAATGAAGCAGCGCAGACGCACCTGACACTGGTCGGCCACATATTGCCGCAGCCCAGGAAACGTCGCCGACCCGGAACTCCCAGCATCAACCAGCGTTGTGACGCCACTGGCCGCACAGCGTTGGTCGGTCTCCGGCCCCATGTCATGCGCATTGATAAAGGTGTGCGCGTGGAGATCAATGAGGCCGGGGCAGACGAGCTTCCCGCTCACGTCGAGCACTCGCACCGCCTCGGTCGCTTGGATATCCGGTGCAACTGCGGCAATTTTCCCTTTATGCACAGCGACGTCGGCCTTCCCACGAAACGGCCAACCTGGGTCGATGACTTCACCACCTTTGAGTAAGAGATCGTAAGGCATGAGATGTTCCTCCTTCTTTGCTCGTCCCTTGTGCCTACCAAATAGTATGCACTGCCGATGCCTGAATTTTGCCGTCTCGGCTGATGACCGGCACGCCAAAGTGCAAGGCAGTTGCCGCAATAATGCGATCCGGCATATCTGGCACCTCATCTCGCAGCACGCGACTGACAGCTAGAGTGATGCTCAGTGTCAGATCAGCAATACGTAAAACGGAATCCTGCGTACGCAATGCCTCTTCCAAACGTGCAAGCGTACCAGGAGGAATCTTGCTTTTTTCTTGTAGGTAGACCACTTCGACGAGCGTGATCGCGGAAATGAGTACAGGTTGCCCTTGTCCGCCAGCTTCATCAATGAACGCTTTTGCTCGCCGGCTCAGACGCGGGTCGGCGTTCAAGTACCAGATCGCCGCATGGGCATCGCTGACGGCGCTCGGGGTCATACATCTTCCCGTGGAAAGGTGCCCCACATATCGCGGCGCACGGCATCAATATCCTCTGCACTCAGATCGACACCGAGGTCTTTCCATAATCCATAGAGAGACCGCAATGGTTGGACTTTTCCCTCCGCCGCTGCCAAGGGCGCGACAAGATCGGGCACGATCGCCTCGATCAATTGCAGCTTCTGTCGCGGAGGAAGCCGTTTTGCAAGGTCTAATACCTCTTCGAATGAAGGTTCCAGTGTCGCCATCCATCTTCTCCTCTGATTGTCGTTACCCGCTTGTCTTCTCGCTCAAAAACACAAACCCACAGTTTGGACAGTGCATGGGCTTCCTTTACCCCTTCGGACGCTCCCGGGCAAGGAGAAGGGCGCAACTAGGACAGAACGAAGGGGACGCCATGTTACCGGCTGCCCAATCAGACAGAGGTCGTTACGATTAACCGTCAAACGGCTGACCAGAAACTAGAATCATTCCCGCATGTTCGTCGCGCCATTGCTTCGAGATGCCGAGTTGGTACTTGATCGTCTGGGTTGGCGATACGCCAAAGAGCGAATCTATTTCCGCACCGGTAGCCAATACCAAAACGGAAACGCGAAACTGTGGAGGGGGTGCCAAAGCAATGAGGTACCGAATGTCTCGCACTCGGGCTTGCATTTTTTCGTTCCATCTTGCACTCAGCACTTCTTCTGATCCTGGGTGATGATGTCCGAAGTCAACGGTTACAGACTTGCCGGTATGGTGTTTCACTTCCAACAATTGATGTCGAAGGTCGGGAAAGAGCCCCGCACCTGGAGGGTAATGATAGCCAAGACATTTTGCTACCTCGAACTCAAACCAATGTCCTTTCGGTCGAACTTCGAGGATACGATTATTTTCGTCCCGTGGCGCATCCAGCCCCATGAGTGGTTGCAAGAGAAACGCCAACTCTTCAAGAGAAAAAAGCAGGGTAGGATCGGCAGGAGCATTCGCCAGGGAATCTCCGTCTGACAAGTCAAGAGCGTGAATACGGTCTCTTTTGCTGTTCGCTACCTGTTCGCGAGTTTCGTTCCGTGCTGCCATCACATAGCCTCATCAAGATTCACACCGAAAGCTTCGGCTACGAGTGTGTTCAGTTGCAAATGAAAATGGGCGTGGTGCGTCTTCTCTTCGATAGTCCCCTTCTCGATAAGCCCTCTTTTCACCAACTCGACGATTTTCCGAGACACCGAAGAGTTGGGATCGGGATAAGGATATTGGGCAACATACTGAGTAATGTAGCGACGACGCCCCGAGTAGAGCTTGTTGTTGAAGGCCAAGTCGTGAAAGCGCACCATGACAGAAGAATTCGCTACGGCGAGCAGGAGATAGAGCATGTCATCGCACACCTGGGGGCGAAGGGTCAGCCAATAGCAATCGCCATCGACGAGCCACCCTTCAGTCTCCACATAGAAGAGCGGCTCGGCGCTAATGTCGGGAAACACGATTTTTGGCCTTTCCCAAGCGTTCGGGTCCTGCGGCACCCAAATCTCGTACCATCGTCTTCCAGCGTCTCTTACGTATTTTCTTCCCTGAAGACGTTCCCGATACAACTCCAAATACGCACGAGTTCTAGGATAATTACGAAGATCGACGGCTCTTCGTTGTCCGGCAACGACTTCATGCGGATAAAGAATGGAGGTCCCAGGTCTGCTTCCAGGCGGAAGCCTCCATCGGCGCACGTCTTCATGCCGTAATAAGGGGCGGAGCAGAGACGACTCGGGTCGCATGTCGGAAGCCAGGGCCTCCCAATGCGAGCGGATAAAGACCTCGTCCGCCGTGGTTTTAATACCGACACGAATCGACGCAACATCGCCAAAGACGCCTGCGGCCGAGGAGCGGAGGCCATCGAGCCATGCGGTCTCACGAGTGGTGGTCAAAGCCCACACCCGCGTTGGGTTGCGGTCAAGCACCAAATCGCCACAGGTCACTTTGAACACTCCTTTAGCAACTTGGTAGAAACCTGACCCGCTCTCCAGGGCATCGAAGAGGCTCGACTTCACGACCAGTGCCTCTTCGCATCGTTGGGAATCGCCTTCACTCTGGGCATAAATCTTGAGAAATCGTGCAGGCTCGCTGCTCTTTCCTGGCGAGGCGCTTGGGAGGCGACGGCCGATGAAGATCGCCGGCAACACGGCGGCTTCGAAGAGCTTCGTATCTCCAAGGTCAATGACTTCGCAGACGGCATAGTGCCGAGTCAAATAGCTGCGAATAGTCGCTCCCCCGAGCGTGGTCAGAAACCGATTCGAAGTAATGACGCTGAGGACTCCGGACGGCCGCAACATCTCGGTCGAGGCCACGAGGAAGGCATGGTACAAGTCGACGCGCCCCGTTAATCCAAAACGTTCGGCCAGCCGTTGCGCCTTTTCCGCGCCAAGCACCTGCGTCCGTACATATGGAGGATTGGCAACCACAATGTCAAATAGTTGATCGAGCGCAGGAACGCTCTGAGAACTATCTGCCCAGAAATCTGGCTGGGCCTTCCCTCCAGAAGCGAGATCGAGAAAATCCCCATGCACAAGAGAAAAACGAATTTGCGAAAATCGTTCGAGTCGCGTCCGCGCTATGGCCAAAGCCTCGGCATCGGTGTCCACTCCGACGACCTCGCAGATATCGGCATCGCGCTCTGCCAAGACATGGAGAAAAGCCTCCAGCAGCTCGCCTTCGCCGCATGCAGGATCGAGTATGCGTAACGGTGCACCGGCGGAAGAACGAGGTAAATGGCCGACGAGACGCTTTGCCAAGAACCGCGCCAGAAGAACGGGCGTGTAATGGATACCCTTCGCTTTTCGGTGGCTGACCTGGGAATGAGAGAAGACCTTTCGCATGCGTTCCTTTTATTCAGATTTCTAGCTGGCCTTATGGGCAAAGGAAAGTGTGTACCAATGTAGTAAACCGTGATAAAGGAGTCGGCATGAGCCTGGAAATTTCTCCGCCAAAGAAACTCTATGAAACCTTCCA
Organism: Pseudomonadota bacterium; assembly: GCA_005804965.1. GTDB lineage: Bacteria > Desulfobacterota > Binatia > Bin18 > Bin18 > SYOC01. The sequence goes on along the minus strand of SYOC01000397.1, from coordinate 19,005 downwards.
CGCCGACTGTTTTCTGTGGTTGGAGCAACGAGAGGCCAACAGCATTCACGCCGTCGTGACCGATCCTCCGTATGGACTCAAAGAGTACACCTCTATCGAAAAAGAAAAACTGCGCCAAAAGCGCGGAGGTGTGTGGCGTATTCCCCCTAGCTTTGACGGCTGCATGCGCAGTCCGCTCCCGCGATTTACCGTGCTCACGAAAGAAGACAAGAGTGCGCTTCAGCGTTTTTTTTCTCAATGGGCAACGAAAATCTTTCGAGTGCTCGTTCCTGGAGGACACATCTTTCTTGCTGCGACCCCGTTATTATCCCACCTGATTTACCAAGCCTTAGAAGAAGCCGGCTTCGAGAAACGCAGCGAGATCATCCGCTTAGTCCAAACGCTACGAGGCGGAGATCGACCCAAAAACGCTCATGAGGAATTTCCTGATGTGAGTGTCATGCCCAGATCCTGCTGGGAACCTTGGGGCCTTTTCAGAAAACCCTGCGAAGGGCGTGTGCAAGATAATCTCAGAAAATGGAAAACGGGAGGCTTGCGGCGCATTTCTGAGGGCCAGCCCTTTTGCGATGTCATCAAAAGCGCTCCGACTCGCAGCATTGAACGCGGAATCGCTCCGCATCCCTCGTTAAAGCCTCAAGCTTTTATGCGGCAGGTTGTGCGCGCGGCACTACCGTTGGGAGAGGGGATCGTGTTAGACCCTTTCATGGGCGGAGGCTCTACTGTGGCTGCCGCGTGCGCCGTTGGGTATCAAAGCATCGGAATCGAATCTGATCAGGAATACTACCAAATGGCGACACAAGCCATTCCTCGACTTGCCGAGCTGTCGCTCGACGAAAGCAATAATCTCGTTTCGCCGCTCTTCTCTCAGCGAGAAGCATCTCAGCAACCGCGTCTATTCTAGGAACTCGCCAAAGTTATCCGCAAAGATTGCACGATGCTTCCCGATACCGACGCCGGGAAGACGATACAAAAAATTCCTGCGCAGTTTGTCTACTCCACTCTCGGTAATCGAAGCCGTTGGAGTACGCCGTGAAGCCCCGCTTCTCCCCGAGGATGCCCAGTCAGACTTCGTGATTGCCGCACAGAGAATTTCGATGAAAGTGAGCGAAACTCGCCTCTTATCTTTCTGCTCGCCCACCATGTAACGAAAAATCATTAACCAACAATCTTCCGGGTTATGCCCCTGCCATCCTCCGCGCTGAATCGAACATTTTACCTCAATCCCTTCTTCACCCTTCAATACACCATCGGAGGGATAATAGCCTTTGGGCACGAGGTCTGGATGTCCACCTACCTTGAGATTGGCTTCGAGAGATGTGGAGGTCCGCGCAAGATTTTTAACGAGAAAGTCCGAGATAATACCGGAAAGAGAATTTCCTAGAAGAAGCTCTTCTAGTGGACGAAAACCACTTTGCAACAAGTAATCGTTCAAGCCGTGAAAAAGACGGTACGTCTCCGCAACTGCCGACGCTACTTCGTTGACCGTCAATCCGTAAGGCAACACGGCTTGGCGGTTGACGTAACGGGGATCCAACGCAGTCACTCGACTCGTTTCAAGACTTCTCTCTTTTGCTTGCGGTCGGTTTGACTCTGCCATATCCCTAGAACTGATACGTCACCCTTACCACCGTCTCGTCCCGACGGCGATAGAGTCCACCTAAGCCCCAGGTTTCGTCGACTTGCCCGCTGAAGCCCGGGGTGAAGAAGTAGCTTTGTGCGAGCCGCACGATCAAGCGCGGGGTCACGTAGTAATCCGCCACCCAACCGAACTGCGCACTGTAATGATTGATCGGGTCAATCACCAAGAACGCCAACGGCAGCAAGGTGCCTTTGAGATACACGGTGCTGGCCGCCAGGGTACCAACCACTTCCCAGTTGCGCACTTTATCTTGCGGAGAGATTTGTCCTTGGAAGCGCGAGGTCCCTTCGGGAATGTATTGCCAAAACAGCTGCGAGGTGAGAAAGAACGTCGTGCGGCGGTTCAGCGGACGAATCCAGGTCGGGCGATCAAATCCCACAAAGGCTTGCCAAGCATCGCTCTTCTTGACCCCAAGCAGCCCGCTGGAGGTCGGCTTACCGTCGGCATCAAGCACCATAATCGGGTTGCGCTTGTCAGCGAAGGGCTTGCCGAACTCGTAAATCGTTTCCATACGCCACACACCTTGGCTGTAGTTGCTGTCAGCATAGCTAGCCGACACCCCCAAAGTATGGACATACGGGTAATAGGCTTCTGCTGGCAAAATACCACGCTCAATCAGTTGCGTATTGCGCGACGCCACATCGGTCAACGTGAGGCAAGTCGGGCTGCCCAGGCGGCATTGATTGCGTCCGCGAAGACTCGTCGTGTTCATACCGTCGTCTTGGGCGATGCGTTGGTAGAGATAATTTAGCGTGAAGGTCAGCCCTTGTGGCGTGGTAGCACCGACCCGTACCCCGACCTGGCTGTTGTCGCCAGGACTCTTGCTGTAATCCCCTACCCGACCCAGCACCGTATCGTTGAGCAGCTTGAAGTTGCCACCAGTCGGACTGCCGGCAAAAGGATTGGTGCCAGGAAACCCCCAGGGGCGGCCCGGCAGAAAGGCAATTTTGGTCGGGGTCCAATGCCCAGGCACCCAATAGGTTTCCAGAAAAGTGTCGATGAGCGGCCCGATCCTGCCGAAACTGTAGAGCCCTTTGACCGTCCAGTAGGGGATGCGTAGATCGTCCCAAGTCTCCACGCCTAATCCACCAGCGTGCCAAGTGCCATCGAGAGCATTGGTGCGGTCGAGCATGCGCAAGTTATCGGACTCGCCCCACACAATCATCTGCCGCCCGAGCCGTAAGCTCAGTGGGATGTCAGCGAATTCGATGTCGCTATACGCCTCACGAAACACACTCTCGAAACGCAACGCATCAGCAGTGCCACGCGGCAAATCGGAGAACTTGCCGTCGCGTCGGGTTGCCCCACGATACGGATAGACCTCGTGTCGCGGCCCCGGCTGAAAGTCGTAGACGCTGTCGTACACGCCACGGTAGAGCGTCACGAGATGCGCTCGGCGAATCCATGGCAGCGAGAGCCGACCGAAGGCTTGCCCTTCACTGATCCAGTCGTACTCCAGCCGCACGCGCGCGACATTGCGCTGCTGAATAATCGACCATTTGTCAGGCTCGGGGTGACGGAGGATTTGCTGGGTCTGCACGTTGCCGGACAAGGAGAGCGGGCCAAGAGTGAAGTCGGCGGCAGCGATAGAGATAGAGAGGAAAAGCCCAACAACTGCCCACCAAAGTTTCCATTTCCCCATGTTACGATCTTCCTCCCTCAGCACTCGGTACTCAGCACTGCTTATTGTCCTCTCGCCATGATCCGGTCAGGGTTGAAAAACTCGGACGGCAGCGGGACATTATAGAGCGTTTTCGAGATGATCGTCATGGAGCCAAGCTGCTCCTCGTAGTCGATCATAGATTCGCCAATCCATACTGGAGAACGCACATGTTCGTTGCCGGGGTTGTATTGCGGGTCGCCGTACAGCTCGAACAACGTCTTCCAATGTTTCCCGGCTTGATCATAAAATACCACGTAGACGGGGGTAAACGTTTGCTGGTCAATAAACAACACGCGCTTGCTATACAGGTGGCCATTGGCGGTTGGCGTGCATTGCAACATCACCATTTCGCGCAGTTCCCACGGATCGACAGGGTACCAGTTGCCGCGTCCGCCGAAGGTTGCATTCGCTTTCTTGGCTCCCATCGGCGCAAGCAGTCGGCGCGTCCCTAGCAACTGCCACTCGCAGGCGCGGACGTAGCCCCAATAGCCGAAGAAATCTTCGTTGAGAAACCCCGAGTCGTAGGACGCTTCGTCCTGCGTGAGGATAATTTTGCGGATCTTGCGGCTGGCTGGGCTGTACAACCAATTGTCGTCGTTATAGCTATCTCGCGCATAACGCAGCTTCAGACTCATGGAGTTCTTCAAGTCGAAGGGTGCCAGTATGTGGAAGAATTCTTTGAACAGCACGCCATCGCTCGCCCACCGGTTGACATCGGCATTGCCTGCTGGTGGACGATGCATACCGTAAGCCACAACGTAGTAGTTTTCGATTTCACGATCAGCCGAGCCAGATTCTGGAACGAGACGAAAGGTGTTCCATATCTGTACCATGTCGCCGAAATCGCGATGCCGGATGTTCCATGCCGCTTTCACTCCGGCTTGGGGGTCAGACGTATTGATCTCGGGAAAAGGCAAGCCCGCCACATACCCTTCCAATTCGCCGTCGGCACCGATGCGCACTTGGTGAGCAAACTGCTGCGTCGCTTCGATATAGGCATCACTCACTGGCAAATTCGTCGTCTCTTGCACGGTAAAGGAGAACTCTCCAGCTTTCACGCGTTCAAGAATTTCCGCTGGGAGATACGCTTGGGCAGCTTGCCAGGACTCTTGCGAGATACGCGTTCCAGCCGCCAATCCTTCAACTGACGGCTTCCCATCAGCGTAGGGATAGAAGACGCTGCGCGGAGCACCGGCCTTGTCCTCGGCCTGGGCGAAGCTCCCCAGCGTGCAGCACAGGAGCAGGAAGAAAGTTCGTATAGTGATCGCTTTAGAATTCATAACTCAGCTCCCAACCGATATTGTCCCACTTCTCGTACTGCCCAAAAGAACTGCGGTGCCCGCCACCGTCATAGGAAGTATAAATCAAGCGGCCTGTGATAAAGCGCGAGAATTTGTACGACACGACCATTTTGCTTTTCGTCCCTTCGTAACTGTCCCCTGGGCCGCCGAGAAACGGAAAGACGGTGAGGCTCGCCCGCAGGCGATCGCGGGTGAAGCGAAACGGTCGCTCCAGATGCACCACCGGCAACAGGTTCCACTCGTTCCCGGCAGTCGCCCCACCAAATCCACTGCTGACTAAGTTTTTGCGCCAACCAAAAGTCGTAAACAACGACGGCTGGAGGATGAAGGTGGTGTTTTCAGGCAATGCCAATTCGAGCGCGACAGCCGCACGCAAGGTGTCGCGGTTAACGTAGCCGTTGGTATCGCCGCCTGTCAGTGCCGCCTGTTGTCGGTGGGCATCGGCAAACTTGACGTTGGTACTCAGCAGCCCTTCGATACGCATCACGAAGGGGAGATCGCCCACCAGCGGCACCCCGGACCAAGAAGAAGCGTAATCCCCAGTCACACCAATATGGTGGAGTCGTGTATGCCGTGGCGTCAGAATAGGGCGAAGTGCGCTGCCACTGGTGTCCGCGCCGGTGATGAAGAAATTCGGGTTATCGTTCCACGCGTAAAAGTAGATCAGCCCCCAGGTGAGCGGGTCCATGGAGATGTCTAGCCGCGCTCCATATTCGTGATCGCCGAAATCGCCAGCGCTCGGACGTTTGCGTTTCTTGAATATCGCATCGCTGGGAGCTACTGACGGCGGGTACCACGGCGAGCCAAGAGCCGGGAGTCGTTCTTGCTCAAAGTTAGGGATGTAAAGCAATTGCAACGAGTTCGCACCCCAAAAATAGGTGGCGTTGGCCATCCACGTCGGCAAACGGCGATACTCGTAATCGCTCGCCTCCAACTGCACGGACTCACGGACGTCCATCGGGTTAATCATGTCGATGAAACGTCCATCCATTTTTCCCCACGAGATTTGCTGCTTGCCGACAGAGATATCAAAGTTATGGCTACGGTAGCTGACGAAGAACTCACGCACGATGCGCTCAAGCTGATGGTAATGCCGTGCGGTTTCACTGAAGCGAGGGGCGTACAATCCGCGTGAGTCCTGCCAGTTGTAGGCACCGTCATACAAAAAATGATTGACGCTAGTAATCTCAATACTATCGGTCAGCTGATAGTGCAGTTCGACTTCCAATAGGTTTTGGAGCTGGAGGAAGCGGAAATCCTTGTCACGAAACCCAGCCTGTTGGCTCCCGTGTACGTTGATATCCGACCACTGGCGGAAGAACCCTTTGAAGGTCAAAGCTGGGACCGCTTTTTCCAATGGCTGGCTGACATTTTCGCCGACCGGGTCGAAGACCGACAACGTGCGGTCGATGTTCGACCACGTGTCGTTCAACGTGCCTGCGTAACCACGAGCGGGATAGAGAAGAAATACGAAGAGGAAGAGCATTCCTTTGAGGGGAGTGTTCGTCAACAAAAACGTGGGCATGCGGAGAATTCTCTCTTTCATCATCTTGCCAAGAAAAACCGTCCGCGAGGAGACTGCGAACGGTCATCGTTCAGGAAGGTAGCCCCAATGCGTGCATCTACTGAGCAACGTTAGGAGCCTCGGTAAACACGAGGCGTCCGGCGGCGTCCTGGGCCTGGATACGTGCTTCCACCTCCGGAGCCAGGATGAGCTTGCGTTCCTCGGGGAATTTATCGCGATAGAGATGGGGTCGTAGGAACCCTTCCTCGGGCCGACGCACCGTGGCCTGAGTCTTCATCGGGATGGGAAACCACACCCGCCGCATGAAGTCAGGGTTAAAGTACACTTCCTGATCTTTCTCCGACCATTCCTGCCGGCGATGGGCATCGTGTACGGAAAAGGCGAGAAAATCGAGCTGGGCATTCCACCACACAGTAATCAAGTTATGATAGCCGCGCTCTTTGAGTTCTGGGTTGTACATCTCCGCAATTCGATCCTCTAAGGACACTAGTTCGCCCTGCGGCCCGTAGGCTTCAGTGCGCAGTGGATAGAAATGATGCTGGTCGACCCAGTAGAGAATGCGCGGAGCATAATAATCGGTAAGCCACTCGGGCTTTGCCTTCGCTTCGATCACATAACAAGGCACCCCACCCTCTGGCGTGTAGAACGGATAGGCGTCACCCATCAGCTTCAGACTTTTTGCTGATACGTCCTTCATCGTGCCATCGCCGGACATCAGCGTGATGGTCTGACGCGTTGTCGGAAAGCGCACCGTCTCAGTCAACACGTCGGTACCAATCACCCGCCACGTCGACTCCCACGCATCTCGCCCCAAGAAATCGTCGAAAGTGATGGGTTGATCGGGAAAACGATCTTGGCGACGCGGTTGGGGAAACCGTCGTACCCGCCGTAAGACCGGTGAGTAGCCGAACATGTCGGTCTTCGTGGTCGCCTCTCGGTCAGTGCGGTGATGGATCATCAGCAATTGATTGCCCAAGTTCTCCGGCGGTGCAGTATCTTGCGAGAGCCAGCGGGTAAAAATCTCTCCAGGCTTAGCGCGCAGATAACTTTCCAAGCCTTCAGGATGTGAGTGGATGGCCAGCACAATGATTTTCCCAGTGGATAGGTAACCCGTCGGCATGATCGAGCCAAAATCTTCGATCTGCACGTGATTCCAGCGGGCCATATGGGGAAATTCCATGGAGCGGAAACCCAGCTCCTCAGCGGTATACGGAGGGGTGAACGGGTATGGCTCAGCAGGGAGATAGGACAGCGTTGTATCGCGCGGCGTCTCGGTACGCAGGTCGATATTCTGGCGCTCGGCTTCCGACAACTCGCTAAGGTATTTCCAGCTTCGCGATTCGGCAGCCGTCAACACTCTTGGCGCACCGAGGCCAGCGACAAAGAGAACGAACACCAGCAGCAACAGAGAACGGAAAGGCACGGGCAGAAAACAGGTCGGGACGAATCGACGCATGCACACTCCTTTGACGAACGAATCCGGCAGAACGTCTGTAGTCCCCAACATTCGTTCTGGCGGGGGCACAAGAGCATACTAAGCGCGGTTTCTCAAGGAGGACTGTGAGAGAGGAGAAAGGGTGGATCAGTGATTCAACTCGGGCCGGATGCTCGTAGGCTCCGTCATTCCGGGCAAGGCCATAGGCCGCGACCCGGAATCCAAGAGCAGAAAACTGGATTCCCGCCTGCGCGGGGAATGACAATCTTGAGAGGTCGAGAGAGAGGTTCTACTGCGCCATGTAGCCGCCATCGACCGACATGGCGTGGCCAGTGACAAACGAGGCCGCATCGGAACACAGCCACAATGCCGCTTCGGCAATTTCTTGGGGTTGGCCCAAGCGCCCGCCCGGCTGTGCAGTGACCATTTTAGCGACAAGGCGGTCCACGCGCTCGCCACCGGGACCGCGCAGCATCGGCGTATCAATCGGCCCAGGACAGACGGCGTTTACACGAATACCAGACTTGGCATATTCGAGTGCCGCAGTTTTCATGAGGCCGATCACGCCATGCTTGCTGGCTACATAGGCCCCGACGCGTGGCACGCCTACCAACCCAGCATCGGAAGACGTGTTGACAATCGCGCCGCCGCCTTGTTTGAGCATCTGCGCGATTTCGTATTTCAGACAGTGCCATACTCCGGTCAAGTTGACAGCAATGACCTGGTCCCATCTCTCCTCGGTGATGTCGACAATCATCTTATTGGGGCCGGGCACTCCGGCATTATTATGCGCACAGTCCAGCCGTCCGTACGTTTGCACAGCTTTGCTCACCAGCGCTTCCACCTCTGACGCCTGTGCAACATCGGCTTTCACGAAGATGGCCTCGCCGCCAGCCTGCTTGACCAAGCGGACCGTCTCTTCACCACCATCAACCGTGACATCCGACACCACCACTTTTGCCCCTTCGCGGGCGAAGATGAGCGCCGTGGCTCTGCCGATGCCCGACCCTGCGCCAGTCACCAAGGCGACTTTTCCTGCAACCAATCCTGCCATACTCGTTTCTCCTTTTTTCTGTCAATTATCTTGACCACTTTTCCTGATGCACAACTTTGCTCAGCGGCAGCTTCGCCGTCTTAGGCTTTTGCGGACGTTCAGCGGGAAAGCCCAGAGTAATCAGCCCGACTGGACGGATGTAATCCGGCAAGCCGAGCTGTTTCGCCACGGCCTCGGGATCATACGAGCCAACAAAACACGCACCTAAACCTTGCTCGACCGCACCAAGCAGAATGAGTAACGACGCGAACGCCGTATCCACCAAACTAAAGAAAGAGCCGCGCGCACCAGATTTCCCTGCCCGTTGGATGTCGGCACAGGTCACAATAAGCACCGGCGCAGTGACGACCGAAGTTTGCTTACCAGTAGCCTCCGCCAGTTTGGCGCGTCCATCTGGACTCTTCACCGCGATGAACTCCCACGGCTGGAGGTTGCCACCACTTGGCGCACGGGTCGCGTACTCGAACAAGCGCTGAAGCTTATCGTCAGGCACAGGGTCGTTCTTGTAGGAACGAATCATCGCGCGACGGTGAACGACATCGGCAAAACTTATCGGCGGAGGAGCGGTAGGTTCAGCAGCAAATGCCCAGCGCTCAGCGGCTTCGAGCCACAACGCCGACAGAGCGGCACTTTGCAAAACGCGACGGCGGGTCATACCAACAGAGTTAGAGGCAACCATAGTGGTCGGCATTATCGCGGTCCCCTACCGCTTCACGAACCGTATGCCACCACCGCTACCGCTCTGCGTATGCCCGAGGGGGATACGCTTCTGCAATGCTAACGACTCGGGGTCGTAGACAAAGATCTCGTGCCAGTTGTTGCCACAGTAGAGCTTCGTCCCTTCAGGATGCATGAAGGGTGCAAACATGGTATTCGGCAGTTGCACCGATTTTTCCACTTTGCGTGTTTTTGGATCGACTCGCCACAAGCCGTTGTAGCTGAAGTAGGCTTTGCCGGTCTTGGGCGCGAGTGCGCCAGTCAACACGTAGTTCTCTGCTGTGAACGGCTGTAATTCCGTGACTTTCAATTGAGGGTCGGTTTGCTTGAGGTCTAACGAAGCGATGCCAAGCAGCATTTTCTCCGAGAAAGCATCGACTGTCACCGTACCAAACGAGAGGACGTGGTCGTATTCCTGATAGAGGTTGAACGCTGGCAGGCCGTCGGTTCTGGCAATGCCGGTGATATTGCGATTCACTAGGGGAATGGTATCAATCAGTTTGCCTTGTTCGATATCAAAAACGGTAATGTCTTGCCCGACACTAAAGGCGTAGAGCCGCTTGCCGTCCCGCGACGACGCCAGCGCCATGACCTGACGCGGCGCAGCAAACGTACGTACCGTCGTGTTGGTCTTGAGATCAATCACCCGGATGCGGTTCTCTTGCGCCTCGTATTTGCCGATCTCCTGCTTCACCGGCATTTCGTGGATGAACAGATGCGTCCCTTGCGCGTTCACGTCGATGGCCATCGTGCGCACGAGTTCGTTCCCGCTCGTCAGCGGAAAGCTCGTCACCTGTTTGCCTTCGTCGAGGTCGACCATGGCAACAGAACGCGCGAGGTCGTTAACCACGTAGGCATACTGAGGATGGGCAGGATTGGTGGCGATGTTCATCGCCGGGCCTTTGCCCTCTAACGCAATGTCTTTAACGACAGTATCGGTCTCGGTGTCGATGACAACTATGTTATTGGGATTAGCGGAGGCGAGCAGATACCACTTCGCCCCTGCCGTGCGCGGCGCACCCAGCGCTAGCACGCCCATTACGCCGACGATGACCAGTGAGAGTCGTGTGGAGCGCGTCATGGTTCTCCTCGCCGACATCTTAATTGACCTTGGGAAAGATGACTTCAAAATTCTTCCAATCTTCCTGATTCGAGCCAGAACACGCTTTGGCCCATTCTGGCGACGATTGCAGGCTATCCGGCACCTGCGCTGGCCACCAGCACATGTTGGCGCAGCTCAAGAGGTCAGCCTCCATCGGCGAGCACATGCCGCTGGTACCACCCCACATATTGGCTTCCCAGCCTGGGTTGAACACCGTCGTGCAGCCGCCCGGCATCGCCATGCCAACGACGTCTTCTTGCACAGCTTGCTGAGTCGTTGGCTGCTTGGCCTGCGCCTGTTCAACGGCTTCTGCTTTCTGATTTGCTGCTTTGAGATGTTTCATAGTTTGCTCCTTCTCCGAGAGAACGGAATCCAGAAGTCAGGAGTCAGAATACAGAATCGAACCATGCTCTTCTGGCTCCTGGATTCTGACTTCTCTCCTTCTCATTACTTTCCACTGTCTACTTTCAGGTCAACTCTTTCGGTGCATCACCGCGCCCACGGATCACGTAGGTCTCGACGAATCCCGGGTTTTCTGCTTGCAGTTTCATGTACACCCCAACGCCGTACTCGGTCCACTCGCGCAGGAAATCGCAGTAATGCAAATTGGGCAACGCACCATCACCAAACTGCGTATAGGCTTCGTGGTAGCAACCGCCACCACATAGCCCGCGAATCCAACAGGTCTGACAAACCGGCTTGTTGCCGACATGGGCACCGTTGATAAAGTCGTTGAGCCGGTCGTACTCGATGCCTTCTTTGACATTGCCGTAACGATGCTCTTCCGTCCCTGGGAAACGATGGCACAGGTAGACATCGCCGTTGCCATCGACATCCAGCAGTCCCAAGCCAGCACCGCAAGGAAAAAGCTTATTGGTCCCGGCGTGCAAATCGGTCAGCATGGTGCTGAGATTAGAGAAACCGGTGTACTGGTTGCGCAACGCTCGTTCGACATATACGTCGCCGAGTGCCTTGAAGCCATCGAGCACTTGGCGCAGGTTGGCGGGTTCAAGGCCGTAGTCTTCGCCGTTCTTCGCCGTCACTGGAGCAAAGCCAATCTCGAAGAATCCCAACTCGGTGAGATGCTCGTAGATGCGGACAATGTCGATTGTACCTTTCGTGACGGTCACGCGGGCGACTACCGGGCGTGCAGTATAACGCCCGAGCAAACGTTTGACTCGTGGCACGATCTGCTCGTAAGAACCACGCCGCTCGCCTTTGGCGGTAAGAAAGAAGCGGCGACGATCATGCAGCTCTTGCGGACCATCCATGCTCACGGTGATGCCAAAGCGATGCTCTTGGAAGAAATCGATGACTTCATCGGTCAGGAGCGTGCCGTTGGTAGTCAACGAAAAATCCACGCGTTTCCCTGCGGCTTGCCCTTTCTCTTGCGCGTAGGCGACCACCTGTTGCATCAGCTTGAAATTGAGCAGGGCCTCACCACCAAAAAAGATCAGGTTCACTTCCGGGTTGCTGCCAGCCTTGTGAAAGAGAAAGTCCACACTCGTGCGTGCAGTCTCCCATTCCATCTGCACCGGCACCGGACCATACTTCGCGGCCTCGGGTTCGTAGCAGTACGAACAATGGAGATTACACTTGTTGGCCACGTTCAACACCAGCGAGCCTACCGGAAAGCGAGCAACATCGACGACCGGCTGCACCGGTGACAGCGGACGGTTGCCTTCGACAAACACGTGCAGTCGCAGCAATTCCTGCACGGTTTCCAGCACGTCTTGCGAAGAGAAGCGGTCAGCCAACGTTTCGGCGAGATGAGCGAGAGAGAAGCGCGGCTGCGTCCGGGCGTAGGCGAGGATCGCTTCCGCCGCCGGATCTACCACGAAAAGAGCCATACTGCGCGCAGCAACCAGGATCGGCCCTTGTGCCGAAGGGATAACATGTGCGTTCTCGGGGCGAAATTGGAGATCCATCGTCACTACTCAATCGGTTGGAAGCTAAATTTTTCCGGCATCACCAGCATCGCGGCACGGGCTCCAAGTGGTCGCTTCGCGCCGTCTGGGGTGTACCAAACCTCGATCCAGATGTCGCCGATGTTGTGTTCAGAGCGTTCGCGTTTGGGGTTCGGCCCGTCGTCTGCTGGAGTGAACAAGCCCTGTTCGTTCACCTGCCCGACAAAGTGGACATCGTCATCGTCGTTACGGGTGACATTTTCCTCCACGTTCCACTGCACCGGCGCGACGCGCCCGAGCATCACATCATCCGCTGTCCCTTTGACGCCGTCCTTGCCGTTCGTGTAACCAATGGCCTCGAACTGCTCTAACAGCTTGCGTGCTTTGATGCCGCCTGGGCGAGCGAAGCCGTGCTCGGGAGACACCCGGATATAATCAATGGTGTGGTACACCTGAAGCGCCACTTCCCCGGCTACGCCGTCAACCTTAATTTGTCGCGTACCGACCTTGGCGTTTTTTTCGGGCGTCACCTCAACGACAAGCGTGTCGTCTCCACTTTGCTTGAGCGACTGCACTTTGATCCCTTCACCGAAGTGTACGGCAGTGGCTGCAACCCCGGCGGGGAAGCGTAAGCCAAAGAGCTTGATCTGCTGCGGCCTACCAGTTTGCACAGCAGCAGGGAGTGCTGTCAGCAACCGCCCCACATCTTTCTGTTTGTATAGGGTCTCGTCGGTACCAAGGTCACCGATGGGCGACAACAGGCGTCGTCCGCTTAACGTCATCCCATCCTCGCTCCCAAAAAACACTTCGGCTTGCTTCTGCCCACCTTCCATTTGCGCAAGGCCGCGCCACTGAAAGCCTGCGTAGAGAATCGCCGTGGTTTTTCCTGCGCGTTGGGAGCCGTCGGCAAATGTGTGCGTGAACTCACCTTCGTAGCGATCTTCGCCCAAGGCTTTGAGCACCAACTGCCCGGTATAATCGCCGCCCTTGCCGGCGTCATGACCGACTACTTTCCACGTTCCTGCATAGTTCGGCTTGGCGGCAGCTTGCCATTTCTTCCAAGCCTCGGTCACGAAAGGAAACTGTTTAGCCAGGAAAGGAATGGCCTCTTTCACGGCATCATCGTACCAAAAAGAGTTCAGCATCCCAGAAGACGCGGTCACGTTTTCTGTGTTGGTAAACAGCGCAAGCTTGGTATCGACCATGCTCCGCCACGCTTCTGGCGTGCGTCGCTGAAGCGCGATGCGAGCATAAGAGTGGCAGACCAAACATGCACCTTGCACGGGCTTGGGAAGCTCGGCGTTTGAAACCACGGTACTCGTGCGCTTTTCCAAAGCGTAGCGATATGCACCGATTTCAGACGGAGCCAGCCCATGATGGTCGCTCAGGTATTTGACTAACGCACTGCCTTCTCCAGGCTGAAGGCGCACTCCGTGCGTACGCATCATGCGGTCAAGCGTCATCTCCCAACCTTCCGGCGTTTTGCGCTGGGACTCAATCGCATCCAACTTGCCACCTGCTTCTGCCGCGTGGCACATCGCACAGCGACTTTGCACCAGCGCTGCTCCCGACAGGTCCGCCGCGAATCCAGCGTCCGGCCACTTCAGCAAGGCAGTCCCCAGGACCAAGAAGCAGAATTTTCGCACGTCTCGCATGGTCATTGATGTTCTCATCTCGTCAAGCGTTCAGTCTGTCCGATGGCACCGTGCTCCTGATGAGCGCCTTCCATTGGCCGCAGGGCATTCTATACCCGGGACTGCGTGTGTCAAATAAAAAATAGGCGAGTCAAACTTTTGGGTCTCGCACTGCAAGCGACATCAGCTATGATCGGATACTGAAATTCCCCGCGATTACCCATGCTACAACCTCCCTCGTCACCTACAGGCGCTGGTGTCCGCGTCGCACTGATCGACAGCGGTATCAATCCCCGTCACCCGCACGTCGGCACAGTGGCCAGCGGCGTCGCCTTCTCCCTGGCACCTGACGGGACACTGCACCACAGTGAGGATTACATTGACCGGCGCGGGCATGGCACGGCGCTCGCAGGCATCGTGCGTGCCAAAGCACCGCAGGCAGCACTCTATGCCGTGAAGATCTTCCGCGATCCGCTCACGCCGAATGATCCGCTCACCGCAGCTTTCCCCACTTTAGAGGCCGGACTGCGCTGGGCAATCGACCACAAGATGCACGTCGTGAATCTCAGCCTGGGGACCACGAACCCAGCCCATCGTTCGCGCTTGCAAACGCTGGTGGCACAGGCCAATGCAGCAGGCGTCTTACTCGTCTCATCTGCACCGGCTGGGCAAAGCGATGTCTTGCCAGCAGCGCTGCCGGGAGTGATTGGCGTAGCGGCAGACGCAACCTGTCGGTGGCACGAGCACCGTTATGTCGAAGAGGATGCGATTCACTTTCGTGCCCATCCACAACCGCGCCCCATCCCGGGATTACCGCAAGAACGTAATTTTCGTGGCCATAGCTGTGCCTCGGCTCATCTGGCCGCCGTGCTGGCACTCTGGGTTGAGCAGCATCCTGGCTTGAGTGTGGACGAAGCGCAGTTATATCTTCAACAGACGGCAACCTCGACATGAAAGGAAGGAGAAGTGTCTATGGCATCACTACAAGAGTTCAAAAAATTCGCAGTCCAGGGCAACGTGCTCGACATGGCGGTCGGCATCATCATCGGCGGTGCGTTCGGTAAAGTCGTGTCGTCGCTCGTAGAAGACATGCTTATGCCACCCATCGGCATGCTCCTCGGCCAAGTCGATTTCGCCAGCCTATTTATCAATCTCTCGGGAACGGCGTATGAAAGCCTCGCCAAAGCCAAGGAAGCTGGTGCGCCCACGCTCAATGTCGGCCTCTTTCTGACTACGATCATCAATTTCGTGTTCGTCGCCTTCGCGGTCTTCATGCTGGTCCAGCAGCTCAACCGCGCCAAGAAGGCACCCGAGCCGGCACCGGCTGGCCCGCCGATCACCAAAGACTGTCCGCATTGCCTTTCGACGATCCCCATCAAAGCAACGCGGTGCGGCCATTGCACCTCTGAACTCAGATGAAGGAAGCACCACGATTATGAGTCTTCGGTTTTTTCGAGGGTTCCTCAGCGACTGGGCGCGACGGCTCGTGCCCTTAGCACTGACCTGCCTCGCCCCCACCTCGCCAACGTCCAGCTTCGCGGCCTGTGGGGAAGAGCTTCCGGCCATGACCCAAACGTTAGTGGCAGGGGAACAAACGCTTCGTGCCACAATACAAGCCGTTCGTACCAGCCAAGAACGCATGCGCACGGCGGAAGCGCAATTACAAGACATTCGCGTAACGCCGCCAGAAGAGTATGACCGTGCGCTTGCCCGGCAACTCACGGCGTTGCGGCTCTCAGAAATAGAACCCAAGTGGCGTACACTGGAAAATCTTCGCGCTCAGCACGAAGAGTCCCGGCAGCAGTGGGAACGCGGCCATCGCCTCTTGAGCCCGCAGATGGTGGAAGCCAAGAACGCCTTACAGGCAAAGACGATTACCCAGGACGACTTTTGCCGCGTGCGTGAAAATTACCTCCAAGCGCTCCGGCTCTACGCTCAAGGGATGCAGAGCTATCGCACCGGCATGGATCTCTATGCCCGGGCGTTGGATGAATACACGGAGCAGTTTCTCACACCTTCGATTAAAGGGTTCAACGAGCCTCAACACTGGGAAAAGCTTATCGCTAAGCTGCGGCAAGGCGACTTCCTGCACAACGTCCTCGTACCACTCACGGCCAATGCTATTCGCAGTGCGCCGCCGGATGCACCCACTCCGTAGCCTACCCCGCCCCCGTAGAAAAATCTCCGGTCGGTCGGTATGCAGAGGGGGCGCTCGTCGCGTTATTCACGCAGGAGCCACCTCGGAGTGCAGGAGTCCTCAATGGAACACATCGCCCTGTTGTTGCGTCAAGCCAGGGAAAACCAAGGGCTATCCCTCAAAGAAGCCGCGCGCCGTTCGCGTATTCCGCTTTCCTATCTGGAGATGCTGGAAGAACACACGCCACCTGGCAAAGAAGCCACACGGACATTGCCCGATCCGGTGTATCTTGTCCCGCATTTGCGGGACTATGCAGCGTTTCTGGGCCTCGATCCTGCCGAGATTGTCGCTCAGTTGACCGACGAATTCCAAAAAGCTCCAGAAATTAACCTTGACCTCACCGATTCCCCGCAAACTCCCCCGCTACGGACGCCATCTAAACGCTCTCGTACCCTGTCCGCCTCAATCACTCTTGCGGTGGTGTTAGTAATCCTGGCCTTCATCGGGCAATACAGCGATATGGACGAACGCATTCCCGGTTTGAGCGACTTGCAAACGGAGCCAACCCCGAACACGGTAAGCGAAGCTGCTCCGCAACCAGTCCCACCCTCACCGCCTGCGGTTCCGGTCACTCCCGAATCTGTTCCTCACGCCACGGCACTTCCGGCAACAACAGTCACGCAGCCGTCAGGAACAGAACCCCCGGCTGCTGCGATTCCCCAGCCACCAGCATCACCGACGACTTCACCTGCTGCATCCCAGCCGCGTCCAGCCAATGCCCCGCATCTGCTGCGTGCGCAAGCGCAAGAGTCTACGTGGATTCGCGTGATTATCGCTGGTCAGGCTCCGAGCGATATGATTCTCAAGCCAGGAGAATCCGCCTCTTGGACCTCGGAATCGACCTTCCTTGTGACACTCGGCAATGCCGGAGGCGTCACGTTCACGCTTGATGGCCAAACCTTACCTCCACTCGGCACGACTGGCCAATTCTTAGAGAACATTCGCCTCCCTTACACGGCACGAGAGAATCAAGGCTGAACACGCGCTCCATCACCCTGAGGAGAAAGCTGCCGCTCCCATTCCTCAACGGTGTCATACAGCGTCCCAGCAGTAGTCGGCAGCGCACGGTACACGCCTTGCCACATCGCTCGTCCATGATCGAGCACTAACACGCGATCATCAGGGTGGAGGGAAGAATGCCGATGCGTCACCAGCAGCACGGTCTTCTCTTTCATCAAGGTGTCCAATGCCGTGCGCACTTCGGCCTCGCTCACAAGGTCAAGCCCAGATAAAGCTTCGTCCAAAACCAGAATGCGTGGCCGCCGCAGTAGCGCCCGCGCTAACGCCATACGTTGCCGCTGCCCGGTCGATAAACGCGCACCACGCTCGCCTACGACCGTGTCATACCCCTGTGGCAAACTGCTCAGGAAGTCATGGAGCCCTACCAGCCGCGCGATAGCTTCTACTTCGCTCGCCGACACATCTGGACTCGCATAGCGGAGGTTCTCCATCACCGACGCATGAAAGAGGACAGGCTCATGTTCAACCACGGTCATTTGCTTGCGAAGCCAGACAAGATCAAACTCCGCCAATGGTTGCCCATCTAACAAAATGCTGCCGCCGTGCGGCTCGTACAAGCGAGCGAGAAGATCCACAACAGTAGACTTGCCCACACCACTGGGACCAAGAATCGCCAAACGACCGCCAGCCGGGACCCGAAAGCTGACGTCCAGTAACAACGGCTCTGCCGCTTCATACGCGAAAGAAACGTTGCGAAATTCGATCTCCCCTCGCACGTAGTCGAGCTGGCGACTGCCAGTCCCGGTCTCGCTGTTCCCTGCCGCAACATCAAGAAACTCAAAGATGCGATCCAGCGACACGCCAGCCCGCTCGAAACGCAAATACAAATCCGCAAGCGCTTGTAACGGACTAAAAGCACGCGATTGGTAGGCAGAAAACGCCACCAGCGCACCGACGCTCAATTGGTCAGCAATGACGAGATATCCGCCGTACAACGTCGTGAGCACACCACCGAGAAAAGTCGTGGCGCTGGCAACCGAGCCACCCCAATAGCCCAGCATCTCAAAGCGCGTCACTACTCGCACAAACCGCTCGCCCAACGTCCCCAGTCGTTGTAATTGGGTCCGCTCCAAGGCAAAGAGCTTGACGAATTTTATTGAGGAGAGTGACTCGACCAGAAACGACCCGATGCTCGCGTTGAGCTCCCGCACCTCGCGAGTCTGCTCCACCATGCGCGGACGGATTTTCATAATGCCGTACAATTGGAACGGCACCGCCACGAGACTGAGCAGAAAAAGTCGCCACTCTAACCACAGCAAAAATCCGACGGTCACCAGCAAGACCAAGAGATTCGAGACCAGCGCGAAAGCGGTATCCGTCAGCACCGCTTGGACTTCGCTGATATCGGTGTTGAGGCGCGATAACAGATCACCCAATTTGACGCGGGCATGGAAGCGCAGCGACAGGCTCTGAAGATGCGCAAACAAGTGTTGGCGCAGTGCGAAGAGAATACGGGCCGTCACCTGAGTATAGAAATAGCGAGTCACGGCACCAACGCCATAACTCACGACGGTCGTCCCGACCATCGCTCCGCACAGTACCAAGAGCAGTTGGGTGTTCTTGGCGAGCAGGACGTTGTCGATCAGCACCTTGGTGAAGAGCGGCCACAACAATCCAACCGTCACGCCAAACAATGAGAGTACGAACACCAGCGCCAAGCGGGAAAAGAACGGAGAGACGAACGGCGTCAGGCGACGCAAACGGGCCAGAGAGATCAGTGCAGAAGTAGCCATTATGCGGACGACGGTGAGCGGCGGCGCTGTCGTCCTTCCTCGCGCACCGGGGCATAGCGAAAACAGTCGAGCAGATGG
>SYOC01000396.1 GCA_005804965.1 Pseudomonadota bacterium | reverse complement strand
GGTGACATAAAGATTGGCAGTGCCATAATCAGGCCGGGCGACCTGATCGCCGCCGACTGCGATGGAGTTGTTGTCTGCCCGAGGGACAAGTCCCAAGACGTTCTCGGCGTTGCGCGCACGTTCCGCGATTCGGAGGTGTCTACCCAGCAGCAGGTGCGCTCCGGGGGAAAGCTGCTACAGGCGTATCCGAGTAAGACCTCGATTAAACTCGACGAGAAACGCTAGAAGGTTCCTCGTTCGCGCGACCTGCATCGGTGTGCGATGCAGGTCGCGCAAAGTCTCTCCGCGCCAAGTCCTATTTGTCGCAGCCCAACTCCTTAGCTGAAGGCAGTACCTCAGCGCTTGAGTACGACCGGTCCGCGATCCACGAATAGTTGACGCCGTACATCGGCGTCTTCAGTTGTTGGATCGTGCCCTCGTACATTGTCGCGATGGCCTGCTGATCTGGTTGACGAAATTTCGTGGTACCGGTCAACGTTTTGAATTCCATCGATGCAAGTTTCTTCTGGATTTCATCACGGGTTGGATTCGGAGCTGCAGCGAGGGCATCAAGAATGATGTTTGTCGCCATAACCTGTTGGAGCGTCTGTTGTGATGGTGCTTCTCCCGTGGCCTTATGGTAGGCGGCGACGGTAGCGCTCGCTGTGGGGAGTGTAAAGTCGACTTGAAACCCGGCGCTCGTCAAGCCTACGCCGCTTGGGCCCAGCGTTTGAATGGCGTCCAGGAACGACAGGCCAACGGGAAGGAAGACCTTCGTGTTCTTAAGCAGGCCGAGCTGATTTGCCTGGTTAAGGAACTGCGAAAGTGGGGTTCCGAAGTTCACTGGGAGCCATATTGCGTCGGCCCCGGAGCTCATGGCCCTGTTAATGATCGGAAGCCAGTCGGTGGTATCTAGTGCCGCCAGATTCGATCCTAGGAGTTTTCCACCCACTTTCGAGAACGCCTTGACCATCCCGTTGCCGTAAGCGGAGTCCGAGCCAATGATGTACCAGCCCTTCTGGCCTACGGTGGGGTGTTTCTTGAGGTAATTAGCTTGCGCGTTGATTAGGGAAGCGGTGTTCGGTTGAGTCCGAAAGGTCCAGCTATTGCAGTACTGTCCGGTGATGTTGTCGCCGACGTTGTTTCCGTCTACATATGGTATGGAAATGCGGCCTGTCTTAAGCGCGCCGGCGACCGCCGCCGCTTCTTGACTGTATCCAATGCACGTTATTGCGCGCACTGCCGCATTCCCGTCAAGGGCTTGGGCCTTCTGCAACGCATTCGCCGGATCGCCAACGGTATCCTGGAGGTTCAGCTTAATGTCCCAGCCGTTAATGCGTGGACGCTGGTCGACAGCAAACTTGGCGCCAAGGCTAAGGTTCCGGCCGATCGGAGCTGCCGCTCCTGAGAGCGGGGTTATGCAACCGATCTCGATAGTTCCTTTGCTGGATTGAGCGACAGCCTGAACTGGAATCATCGCGGCCGCTACTAGGGTTCCCGCGAAGAATGTGGCATTGCGCATCGATATTCTCCTTGCAAGATTAAACTGCGGTGACGGGCTCTCGTGCGGATGCCGATCCAAGGCTCAGCATCGATTCTATAAGTCCTGGATCGGCGAGTAAATCCGCGGACGGATACTCGCCTATAATGCTGCCTTTCTCGATTAATAGAGTCCGATCGCTCAGTGCAAGCGCGAAGTTCAGATGCTGCTCGACGATGATCATCGTGACGCCAGACTTCGCGATGTCCTTTAACGATTCCTCTAGCGCACCAATGACCGCGGGGGCTAAGCCAAATGAAGGTTCGTCCAGCACCAGAATGCGCGGCTCGTTCGCCAGCGCGCGGCCAATCGCTAGCATTTGCTGCTGTCCTCCGCTTAGAGTACCCGCCACCTGGGATTGGCGATCTTTCAGCATCGGAAAAAGGGAGAATATCCGGTCGAGAGGCCAGCTTGGTGTACGTCCGGTACGCCTTGCCACGCGAAGATTCTCCGCGACCGTAAGACTTCGAAACAGTCCTCGACCTTCGGGAACGTAGCTGTAGCCCTTCGAGACCACTTCGTGAGGGTAGCCAATTCGTACGTCGTGCCCGTCAACGTTAATGGTGCCGCGCCATAGTGGACTTTCCATGCCGATCAGACACCGTAGCAGGGAACTCTTCCCCATCCCGTTTCTTCCAAGAATAGCCACTGAACTGCCCAGGGAGATCTTGAATGACACGTTCCGAAGAATTTGTGCATGACCGTACCATGCGTTCAGGTTCTCAACCGTGATCATGGATGACCCCGACGCATATACGCCGCCGCTACCCGGCCGTCGCGTTGAATTTCTGATGGCGTTCCGCTAGCAATAACGCGTCCCTGGTCAAGTACGACGATACGGTCAGAAATGTTGAGCACGAAATCGATATCGTGCTCGATGATCATAATCTGCATAGTGCCTCGCAATTGCCGAATGACGGAGGCGATTTGGGCAATTTCGGCCAAGTCCATACCCGCCGTAGGCTCATCCAGCATCAATACTTTAGGGGCCGTCGACACCATAGTGCCAATTTCGAGCAAACGCTGGCTGACATGATTCAAGTCCTCTGCGGCCTCGTTCGCATGCACGCTTAGATGGAATGTCTCGAGTAGATCGGCGATCGATCGTAGCTGCTGAATTCCTCTTATACGGTTCGCTAGTAGAACTAAATGCTCCGTTGGCGTTAGTCCACGGAAAATTCCAGTGTGCTGAAAGGTTCGGGCGACCCCCATAGCCATCCGCTGCCGCATGTGCGTGCGTGTGATGTCCTGGCCTTCAAGTCGGACACTACCTCCGTCTGCCTTGATTGCGCCACAAAGAAGGTTCAGCAACGTAGTCTTCCCAGCGCCGTTCGGCCCAATTATCGTGGTAACAGGTGCATCGGGGCCTAACTCGATGGAAACATTGTCGACTGCAAGCACGCCGCCGAAGTGCTTTGAAAGGGCCGATCCTGCCAGCACTGCACTGGTCATGCGCCTTTCCTTCGGCGGTATCGAGAGATCCAATCCATTATGCCGGGCAGAATCCCGCGTGGGGTGAAATAGACAAATAGCACTACCGCTGTGCCAAGAATCAGTTCCCAATGTGTCGTCACCGCTGATAACCAGTGCTGAAGAAAAGTCATCGCAATTGCCGCAATCATCGGACCTACGACCGTACCGGGTCCTCCCATCAGAAGCTGAATCATGAAGTGGCCCGATTGCTGCCAGCCGAGAGCGCTCGGATCGACCGATCCCTGCAGATAGACAAACAGGGCACCCGCCATGCCGGCGATTCCGCCGCTGATCGACATTGCACCTACCCGATGCGCGTAAACATGTATGCCAGCGGCCTCCGCGCGCATCGGGTTGTCCCGTACTGCCTGGAGCGCAAGGCCGTAACGCGTGCGAACTATGTATCTGAGGACTAAGAAGGTCAGGCAGGCAATCACCACACTGAGGTAGTAGACAGCGGTTGGCTTCAGACCTTGTCCGAACACCTCCACCAGTGGTAAGGCAACCAATCCATCGGTGCCGCCCGTCACATCGCGCCACTGGATAATCAAGATCCGAAGGCTAGATGCTAGCGCTAGTGTGCCCATCGCGAACGCGACACCCTCGAGCCGACCCAGCAAGATACCCCACGCGGCCGCGAGCAGCGCCGTGGATGCGACTGCAATCGGCAGGCCTACGAAAAGCTCTCTGCTGACGAGCTGGAGGCTGAATCCGGCTATGTAGGCTCCAAATCCGAACAATGCGGCATGTCCGAAGGACATCATCCCTCCATAGCCATAGATATAGTCGAGGCTCATCACGGCAATGCCGAAGATGACCGCAAGGCTCAAGAGTGAAAGAGTGCTGCGTTGGAGGCCGAAGGCCGGCAGTGCAATGAACGTAACGGCAAATGCACCCATCACAAGATAGGGCGCCAGGTAACGTGCGGGCTTTCGGCGCGGATCTGGGAGTTTTCTTGCGAGCGCTTGCGTCATACCAATACCCGCCCCTCGCGAAATATACCTCTCGGTTCGACGACTAGTACAAGCAGCATTAGCAGGAAGACGAGTAGACTGGACCAGGCCGCTACGTAGGCGGAACCGACGGAGGTCATGATTCCCACCAGAAGGGCGGCGACAACGGTGCCGCGCAAGCTACCGAGCCCTCCGATGATGACGATGACGAATGCATATATGACTATTTCCTCCATCCCGACCACTGCGGAGTAGAGGGGGACGCTAACGACACCCGCAAAGGCTGCCAAAGCGCTGCCCGTTGCGAAAATGATGCGAAACATTTTCTCGGTGTCGATGCCGACGATTGAGCCAGTCGTGGGGTCCTCAGATGCCGCGCGAAACTTTAGGCCGATACTGGTGCCATAAAGAATCATCACCAGCGTCATCGCCATGGCAAACGCAGTAATCCCTGCGACGACTTGATAGCGCCCGAT
>SYOC01000395.1 GCA_005804965.1 Pseudomonadota bacterium | reverse complement strand
CTTGAGTATACGCCAAGCACCAAAGGCAGCGACCGCAAGGGCGGTGATGCCAGAGGCAAGTCCCGATAGAACTGCTACAGCGGGAGCCGCGATCACGCACGCCGCTGCAAAGGTTAGGATACGGCCTGTCCATTTTGCGATAGTTTCGGTTGTCGGGTTCGATCCGGCGAAGACCGAGAACAATGTCTTCAGAGCGTTCAAAGTATCGCGAATGCCTTCCGCGAATGCTTTAGCTGTACTGCGCCATGTGTCGATAGCGCCGGCATTGCCCTGCCCCGGCTCACCGAAGACGCCCTTCAGCATGTCCGGCAGATCGTTGAAGCCAAGTCCCTGGATGAAGCCTTCAACGGCAGCCCGCACGCGAGCCTGTAGGCCGCCGCTCCGGAGCTTGCGCGACCAATCGAGGAAGTAATCTCCCACCTGCCGAGCCATCGGGGATAGGACTTTTCCGATCTCTCCGAGGATGTTGAGGAACCCTGAAGAAATCTGCTTGAATACGAAGGCGAGCTTCTGACGGTGGAGTGACCACACCTCACCGATAGCATCGAGCTTCTTCGACTCCTTCGCGAGGTCAGCAGCTTCTTTGTACTTATCGAAGCCCTTGACGATGCGCCCGAACTCACCGAACCACTCGGTTCCGGCAAAAAATTTCAACAACTGTTCTTGCTTTTTGGTGTCCTTCACCGCGTTGAAGCGGCTTACAAAGTCAGGCAGGAAGGCATCGGGATCAGCACGGCGCTGGCGATCGAGATCACCGGCCGACCCGTATCCGAGATGGCGGATCAACTCGCGCGCGCGGGTTCCCTCAAGGCCCTGCTTCTTCACGAGATCGGGCAGTGAGACGAGCCGGCCGGCGACGAAGTCCGCAAGGCGTCCACTCTCTGCCGCCTGATTGCCCAAGCTCGTTGAGGCCGATCCGAAAGCCAGTCCCGCTTCCTGCGACATGCCGAGAATCTGCGCGGCACCGGCGCCACGTTGCAAGTACGAGACCAGCTTTTCCGGTGTGGTCGATTGCTTCGCTGACAGGTACTGAATAGCGTTGGCGACACCCTTCAATTTTCCAAAGTCAAAGGCGTCACCCGTGCTGGTGAGGATCGAGTTGACGGTTCCGAGGATATCGACCACGCCCTCGAACTGGATACCCCATGCCTCGCTGGTCTGAGTCGCCAGTGCGGAAAACTGCTTGGCGCCCTCGGTTGGAATGCCTACTTTGATCGCGTCAACGTAAGAAGAGATGAGCTTTGCGGCGCCTACTCCGAGTTCTTCGGCGAGCGGTGCTGCCCACTGATCACGCAGTTGCCGGGCCGCATCCTTGCTCAAGCCCGCATAGATGCGAGCGTTGACTTCCGCTGTGTCGATATCAGTCTCTGCAAGGAGCGCGCGACGGGCCAAAGTGGCGGTGCCGGCGACCCCAATCGCAGCGGCGGCGCCTCCGGTGCGGGTGAGCCGGTCATAGGAGTCTCGACCATGGTGCGCGGCAGATCCGAGGTTGCCGACACCCGAGCGGAAACTCTGAGCACGAGCACGGTTATGGCGGGAGGCTTCCCGATCAAGCCGACGATCTTCTCGTTCGCGTAGCCCCATACGGTAGCGATCAAGCCGAATCAGTTCGCGGGCCGATCGCTCCTGCTCCCTCGCTGCCGCCGCTTCTTCGCGTGCCCTCTGCGCTGCCATGCGATAGGCGAACGACATGCGCTCTTTCAGAGATCGAACATCGGCACGGGAAGCACGGGCAGCATCAGCTTGGGCGTTGCGCTGCTCACGAGCGATGCGGGCTTCTCCGGCAATCCGTGTCTTCAACTCACGAGCGGCAGCGCGCTCCTGCTCCCGATAGGAGTTCACCCGCAGGCGATGCAAAAACCGCTCGCTCCGGTCTGCCTCGCGCTGACGCTGGGCTTCCAAACGGCTCTTGAAGGTGAAGAGGTCCGCCGCCGATCGCTTGGCATCCGCGTCCGCTTTCTTCTGGTTCTGAGCCGTTGTTGACGATGAAGCAGATCCAGGGATTGAACTGGCTGACTTCGCCACACGCGTAATGTTGGAATTGATCGACTTCAGAGACGCTTCGAGAGCCTTGATTTTCATCCTAAGCCGGTCGATCAGTTCCTCGCCGCTTGTATCGACCCTGAGGCCGACATTCATATTCAAATCAGTATCAGACATCAATGATCTATCTTCGGTCAGTCGGAATGAAAATCCGAACGAAAAATTGTGTACGCACTAGAGCGTTGTGAAATTTTCGAAACAGTATCTTGATACAACAAGGGGGTGCCCGGAAAATCCGAACAAAAAATAGTATATGGTATAGGGGGGTCTGCTCACCCTACCCCCTACCTCGCACAAAAAAACGCCCTCCCTCCCCTCTGCCGCCGACAGCCTACCGTGACGGTGGTCCGACACAGGCAGGTTCAGCGCACCGCCGAGTGAGCCACGGCGCATCGACAGCGACAGCTATCCATTTTCTCTCTTGCCAGCCTGCCGCAAGCCCGTTACATATCAGTCAACGACCGATGACTTTCCCGTAACAGAGGGCACGGACATGGCGAGCGGCAAGTTCGTGAGCTATCTGAGGGTGAGCACCGCACGACAGGGTGCATCCGGTCTCGGCTTGGACGCTCAGCGCCAGGCTGTGACGGACTACCTCAACGGTGGGGACTGGAGCCTCATCGCGGAGGTTGTCGAGGTCGAGAGCGGCGGGAAGAACGACCGGCCCAAGCTCGCGGAGGCTATGAAGCTCTGTCGCATCCATGGGGCGAAGCTCGTCATCGCCAAGTTTGACCGACTGAGCCGTGACGCTCACTTCCTCCTGGGTTTGGAGAAGGCCGGTATCGAGTTCGTGGCCTGCGACAACCCGCATGCCAACCGGCTCACGGTCGGAATTATGGCTCTTGTCGCCGATGAAGAGCGGCGTGCAATCTCGGCCCGTACCAAGGCGGCGCTTGCGGCAGCTAAGGCGCGAGGAACGGTTCTCGGCGGAAACCGGGGTGGCACCGTCTCGGATCAGGCCAGAGCCAAGGGCAACGCGGTGCGTCTCGCCAAGTCTAAGGATCGGGCCGCCGATCTGTCCGGCATCATCGCCGAGATCCAGGCCGGGGGCGCTACCTCACTTCGGGAGATCGCAGCGGGGCTCAACGAGAGGGCAATCCCTACGGCACGGGGAGGCCAGTGGTCCGCCGTTCAGGTTCAACGCGTCCTCTCGCGGCAGGCTTGATCGAGCCGATCCTAGAGCCATCGGAATGCACTACGCCTCGCCCTTCATCAGGGCGGGGTAGTTTGCATGTCCGCAGAGATCCGCAATATAGACCTTGCTATAACCTGAACAAATGTTAATGCTCTTTTTGTCGTCGGGAGAGGTGGGATCGGCAGAGTTCCTGATCCAGTACCGAATCACTTCGTTACGTCAGCGGGTTGGATGGGTGTCCCGTGATCGGGGGAGACCCCTTCACTCGCCTGTGCGATGAGCTTGGACTCGAACAGACCGTTTGGCTTCCACCCCCTGGTTCGTTCTTACCCCTGGTAGCTGATCCAGTGAGGAAGGACATGATCGGCGGCTCCGCATAGGCGCCCTTCAGATATCGAGCGCCGGCCAGCGTCGCGAGACACCGGCCAGCGCTCCGCGACGGGCTCAGCCGGGATTGAGCGAGCCCCACGCCGCGAACGGTAATTGTCTCAGTCTTCAAGCTCGATCAGTGCGCCATCGTCGATCAACTTGCTGTTTTTGCTATGCTTTTTCCCCTTCGGCGGCTGCTCGACCGCACGAGGATGAGCGAGACCGAGCGCAACGCGTGGCGTGTGGCCGTGAGCCGCCTGCCCCTGAGCGATCCGGGCGATCGAAAGCATGATGTCGGGATCAGGACGTGAGTCGCTGGGTAGTTTCTGAAGGGCGCGATAAACCCGCTCGGCCAGTTCGACCGTCACCGTCCCTGAATCGCATACGGGACAAGCACAGCGCGTTGCAGCGACCTCGGCTGCGTGAGCGGCGGCAGCGCGAGCATCTTCCTCGGCTTTAGCAGAGGATGCACGAGCCCGTTCGGCCCGAACTTCCGCCATGTCGTCGCGAATGTTCTGCTTGTCTCTGGTCTTTTTCAGCCGGTCTCGCCACCCGCCAGGACTGGAAAAATTGCTCATAAAATACTCGGTAAATGCAATGATGTTAGATGGTGCGATTGATCGTCAAGCCGGCTTCGGCAGCTAGCGTCTCGGCTTTCTCAGGATCTGACCGCCAAAGCAACATCTGCGCGGTCATGCTAAAGTCAGCGCCGGGCGCGAACGGGTTCGGGTTGCGCGCTGCCGTCTTCAATGCTGCTACTGATGAGCGGAAGAGTTCCGGTTGAGATCGTTGCAGAGCGTCCAGTGCATCCGCAAGGCCAAGGCCGGGCAGAGATCGACCTTCTGGATCGACCATGATGATGTCGCCGTCACTGTCGAGCCGAAGTCGCCGGCCTACAATCGACTCGACAGCATTGGCATCCTTGGCACCACGCTTTTCGATCTCGGCCCGGACGATCTTCTTGGCGAGTTTCGCTAGGGCTGTATTACTGTGCATCGGAAACAGCCTTCGCAACATCAGCCTTTGTCAGCTTTGACAGATGAGTGACCACGAGGCTGCGAGCATATGCGGAAGGCTCGAGTCCGTATCGGGCCGACACTTCCATCAGAACTGCGTAAGTATCTTCTGTGAGAGTGATCTTAGTTTCTTTAGTCTTTTGGCCGTTGTACAATCTGTTGCGCATTTCGTGCTATCGCGTTTTATGAATGTTTGCAGGATGATGAAGGTTGGCGGACAGTTGAGATCGAACGAAGGCGCCGACGCTCAGCCCTCGCTCGCTTGCCTGCCGTGAAATTTCCTCGAACAGGGCTTGCGGCATACGGAGGTTGAAATGTTTCATTGACCTTGCTGAAAACGATGCTCGGACTGGAAGCGCCTGAGCGTGATTGTATCATTATGCCATACTTGTAGCACATATACTTGATAATGTCAACTTTGGCTTCCCCAATGTACTACGCCTGGAGCCGAAAGGGCGATTCGGGCCAGCGTGACGCTCCTGCCGTCAACTGCCCTGGGAGATTCGTTCACGCATTCCACAGCCCGATCGATGGTCCGTTGACGGGAACCAGCGCACTCGTGTTCATGTTTCGTTCTGGTTCGGAGATCGGCATGGCAAGACGCGACCCCCACTCTCAGCACGTGCCAACGGAAGCGGAAACGATCGCGTCTGCGTATCTGTACGCGTCGAAGGGCGATGCTCGCTCCGCGCTCCTACACGCCATCGAAGACGCCTTGGCCGACCTGAGCGAGGCCGAGCGGCGCACGATGAGCCGGGATCGGCTTATCTCGCGCGGGTACGTTCGGGCAGGAAGCGTCACGGCTGCCGATCGGGTCTGATGTTGGCTCCGATACAAAGCCTCGCGCAGTTCCCCTACGTGGTCGTTCGCGTCGCCTGCGGCATGTGCCCGAACCGATCCGGTACCTATCGGCTGGCAAGGTTGGCAGCGAAGTACGGCCCTGAAACGCCCCTGGATGAGGTGCTGGCCCGGATCTCCGCCGATTGTCCATACCAACACGGCCCGCGTCGCCCCGGAGATCGTGAGCCCGGCCAGTATGTGCCGCGGTGTCATGCCTACTTCGCCGATCTTGATCGGGTCGTGCCACCTCCGCCAGACCTACCGCCGGCTCTCATGCGTCCGCGCTTGGTCAAGTAAGCTTCTACGTATCTTGACCGCTGTAGACCGAGCCAAGCGACGGAGCCGACGACGAGGTAATGTTTCAGTTTGAAATTTTTGGCTGTTTCAACCCAAGGCAAGTTCGAAGAACCGGCGCTTGTTTTTTGCAAAGTGACTGCTGGTGAAATGCGGGCTAACAAGCACGCGCGCCCCAAAAGCTGTGGTGTGCGCGAATGGAGGCTCACTCGTCCACGCGCTGCCAAATAAAGCGTGGAAGCGTTCAAAGTGCTCTTTTCCATAAATAACAATTAGGTCACGAGTCTCGTAAGTAAATATAGACCGAAGCAATTTGTGGCGCCTTGGCACCATTTCTGCTATATATTCGTCATGAGTCGGATACCGCTGTTTATACAATTCCGGCCAGTCTTTACGCGTTCGCTTTGGGTACGGTAACAACTCTGTCATGAGGGTTTCGCCGCCAAGTGTTCCTAAGCGGTGCGTCTGGTACTGGCGCTTATCCTCTGCCGTCGGAGATCCCACTCCCTCTTTCCGAAGCATTAAATCGCACATATGCATCCAAGTGCTTTGCAACTTGGTGCTTCTAGGCTCTAAATCTTTGATCTGGGAATACTGAGAACGCTCAATCAAATTACTCTCTAGCTGCTCGTCGGTCGCTGACCCCTCTTCCATCCCAATGAATACAACTGG
>SYOC01000394.1 GCA_005804965.1 Pseudomonadota bacterium | reverse complement strand
TCAGCAAGGTAGCCCACAAGATCGTGAAACATCATACGCTCGGTGAAGTCACTCCGGCCGAAGGCTGCCGCCTCTACATCAGCCCAGATCGTCGCCTCACCGGCGCCGACGATCAGCGAGCCTGGCTCCCGATGTTGAGACACGAGTCTGCGATATAACTCATCCGGGCTATCGACATCGATCACGCTCGCTAGCTTGTGAATGCGGTCCCCCAAAGCCGGTTGCCGAAAACTGCGTGGGAAAAATTTTCCGATACGATCCCATGCCGCAGGACTCAGGGCCGTCATCACTCTGCCTGCCCCGCGCCTAAAACCTTGTGGAACCGGTCCGATGCGATTCCAGATCGACCGCCC
Organism: Pseudomonadota bacterium; assembly: GCA_005804965.1. GTDB lineage: Bacteria > Desulfobacterota > Binatia > Bin18 > Bin18 > SYOC01. The sequence continues at coordinate 5,170 of SYOC01000394.1, read as the reverse complement.
CCAGAAGTAACGGTTATAGCCGCCGAACAGTTCGTCACCGCCATCGCCCGAGAGGGCGACCGTCACATGCTTACGTGCGAGAGCTGCCACAAGATGCATCGGGATTTGCGACGAGTCGCCGAACGGCTCATCATAGATGTTCGGCAGCCGCGGAATGATATTCAGCGCCTCCTCCGCAGACAGATACAACTCAGTGTGGTCTGTGCCAAGATGCGCCGCAACCAGCTTCGCGTAGCGCGCCTCGTCATAATCCGACTCACTGAAACCGATCGAGACCGTTCGCACGGGACGTGAAGACTGGCACTGCATCAAGGCGACGATGGTGGACGAATCAATGCCCCCTGACAGAAACGCCCCTAGTGGCACATCGGAAATCATCTGCCTGCCCACCGCCTGGCGCAGGAGAAAATCAAGCCCATCCGTTGCCGCTACATCGGAAAGATCGGTGAGCGGCTCCTGCATCGCAACCTCTCGCGCTGACCAGTAGGTGATCGGCACAGGCATATGCCCGGGCGGGTCATTGGCCGAAATCTTAAGCCAGGTACCAGGCAGGAGCTTACATATCCCCCGGTAAATTGAATGAGGCAAAGGCACGTAACCATATCGCATGTAGCTAGCAAGCACCGCTCGGTCAACATCCCCGCGCCACGATAGATGGGCACACATGGCCTTGAGCTCTGAGCCAAACAGGAAGATTTCGCCACACCAGCCGTAATAGAGAGGCTTCTCCCCCAGGCGATCGCGAACCAATGTCAATTGCCGCTCGGCTCGGTCCCAGAGAGCGAAGGCAAACATCCCAACAAATCGCTGTATGGACTTCTCAATACCCCACTCTTCGAATGCAGCCAGCATGACTTCTGTATCCGAATGCCCACGAAACTTCTGACCAATTACCTCCAACTCAGACCGTAGCTCGGCGAAGTTATAGACTTCGCCATTATAAGAGAGGACGTAACGCCCGCTGAAGGACAACATTGGTTGATGCCCCTCAGGCGACAAGTCCAAAACAGAGAGCCTCGCATGACCAAGACCAATCCCCACTCGTTCATCAGACCAGATGCCAAAATCGTCAGGACCGCGATAGCGAATCGCTCCAATCATCTCGGACACCGACGGTCCAAGGCCTGACGCGCGGCAGCTTAATACCCCGGCGATGCCACACATTATGTGAACACCAAAATTAATGGCCTCCTACTTATCAGGCCATGGGATGGGAGATGCCACGGTGACTGGGTCTTTTGGCGTAGCACGAATCCACACCCGCTGCCAGTCCGTCCCAGCCTCGTCGTTCGCAGCCTGAAATGATTGTCGGGATCGCTGGCTCATAGTTCCCGTGAGAGCCAGAAAGACGTCGCGACCCAGCGCCAGACTATGAGTCAAGATACCTCGCACCGCTGTCAGTGCGGATACAGCGCCACAAACCTGCGCCACCAGCTGACGGCAATAATTCATGCGCCCGCGACCTGATTTCCAAACAGAAACTCCTTCCATCCGATACCCCAACAGAATATCCGGAAGGGCTCCGAATCGGCTGCTACGATAACTTCGCAGCAGCAGAACCTGATCCTGCCCCTTAGTTAGCTTGTCCCTGTAGCGATATCGAGCAAACCATGATCGCTTGCCCATCCAGGTTGGATGGGCAAGAGGGAAACCCCACCAGGGTCGACGACAGATGTCCTCGTGCTCACTCGCAGATGGATACACTCCGAGTATCCGACCATCTTGTTTAAAGAGGATGGCCCCATGTCCGAGCAGATCGATGTCAGGGTGCGCCTCAAGGTGCCGCACCTGCCGTTCAAACCGCTCAGGATAAGCCACATCATCCGCATCCATCCTGGCGATATACTTTCCCCGAGCAAGCTCAATGCACTGATTCAAGCGTGTCGCCAGCCCCTGTCGCCCACCTGCCCCATGCATTACGTGAATCCGAGCATCGTTGAATCGACTAAGGATCAGACCTGTCTGATCAGTCGACCCATCATCGACGACGATCAATTCCCAATCTGAAAATGTTTGCCACAGGATAGACCGGATGGCGAGCTCCAGAGTAGCGGCCGCATTGTAGACCGACATCGCCACTGTAACTATAGGATCGGCCATGATCAACTTTCCCGGCAAAACATGCGCCCAGGCCAGCCAGCAGCAGCGTAGGTGCGCGCACCGCAGAGGCGCCAGGACAGTTCAAACACTATTCTACGCGCGGCACGGGCCCCTCGCTGCTTACCCCAGAACAAAGACGCACAGACGACAATCACAGCTCTAAGCAGTTTCAAAGACGGACTGAACCTGTGCCAACGGGCTAAGGTTTCAAACTCGGACCAGTCGATGGCTCGATGAGGCCGCTGAGCGACTTGCTGAGTCAATGCTCCCAGCAATTCATCGAATCGTCGATCGTAGGTATGGTCCCGGCTGACCCGTTCAAATCCACGGCGCGCGATGGTATCCCGTCGATCGGAATCAGCCAACAGCGCCTTGACGGTACCGACCAGTTCGTCGCGGCCTTCGAATGTGAGAATCTCCTCGCCAAGGCGAAAGTATTTCTCCAGATATGGAGCCTGCTCAGTCAACAGACAGCCTCCATATCCGGGAACCTCAAAAACCCGAGCCTTGATCTGACGATCTTCCCTGCCTCCCGCGCCTTTTCGAGACCCCTCGCTGAAATTCAGACTGACCTGAGAGGCCCGGACAATCTCCGAAATCCGCTGAGCCTCCACCGGCCCAGCAGGCCACCCGTGACCAAAACAGGCCACATCAATTCCTTCACGACGCAACACTTCGACCATCACGGAGCGATTCCCATAGGCGGCGCCGACGAAACTCACGGGATACCGACAGGCGGCAGCGGAAAGCGGCGGGGCCAAGGTCTCTGCATTCGCAGCCCATTGAGAGAGATAGGGCTTACCGATGCCATCACGCTGATACCACTCTACCGCGCGAGGATAGGTCGTCACGGCAAGATCCCATTCGGCTCCGATCAGCCGCGAGAACATCGGATACTTCCACGAATCATCGGTCGACCAATTGACCATGAGAGGGCCGCTCTTCCGGATCAGGCGCATCGTCTCGATCCAGACTTCATACTGCATCAGCACACAGAATACGACATCTGGAGACGTCTCTTCCACCTGCTTCAAGAGGGCACGGTTCAGCCCGGCAAAATCGGCATAGGGCTCACGGGAAAACGACTCAAAGAAACTGACGTGATGTCCCAGCCTTCGCAATGCGGGAAGAAAATTGACGTATTCATAGCCTTCACCTCTGGCGGGATCGCCATAGGCATGCTCACCAAACACGCAAAGGATGTTCATGGCGCGGAAGCCGTCGCGGTACGCCGAGCGGTCACATGGTACCCCACGGTAAATCGCCGTTCGCGATCAAACCGGTCCAGGAATTTGCAAAGAATCGGGACCGCGAGGCCTAGCAAGGGAAGAAGAGCCATCCATACCGGAAACCACGGCAGTCGAATCGCGAACGGAAGATTCATCTTAAAGGGATTCGTGGTCAGGACGAATCGCAGGGCTTCCTGCCCAAAGAACCGCAGTGATCCCTCATTGGGCTCAATGCTGATTTTGGCAAACCCAGCAGCCCCCAAAAACCGCTTATACCACCAGGGCGTATAGCCACCATAATAATGGTATGGCTCCTGATGAATACCTGACCCCAGGGGTGCGGTCAAAATGAGCGTCCCGCCTGGCCCAAGAATCCTCGCCAGCTCCTTCACAACGGCAATTGGTTCGGGATGGTGCTCCAGCACTTCCGTGCAAAGAATCGCACCAAAACTCCTGTCTGGAACTGGTATCGCTGCAAGATCAGATACATAATCGATCTGACCATATCCACTATTACGCAATTGGTCATTCCGCAATGGGGCCAAGTCCTGCGTCTGGTATTCACAATGCGCGAATAAGTCGCGATAGGGGCATGAGCCTGCGCCGACGTCTAACACTTTTGTTCCTGCCGGCAATTTCGACGCCTCTTGCGCAATCCATCGATCACGCCTGACGAGATTAAACGAAAATAGCTCACTCTGGGCCAGGCGGCTCCTAAGACCGTTACCCACGCGCCCTCACAAACTCGAACAGGCCGCAGCCGTACTCAAGACTGTCCGCAGCTTCAAGGGCAACACCCTCATTAAATTGTCCAGAATCATCGACGAGAGAAAATGATTGGAGCTGTAGCTCATGAAAGAATGATCTGACCGTGCCGGGAGAAAATACTCGGTGCGCATTGAAACAGACCCGCTCACGGCCGACCGGCACTGAGAGGAACAGCCTTCCGCCTGGCCGCAAGACGCGCTGTAGTTCCGCTGCAGCATGTTGGCTCCCGGACGGATTTAATGGGTCACCGTATCGACCGAGCCCTACATGCTCCATGACATGCAGACAGGATATTGACGCGATACTGGCGTCACGAAATGGCAGCCGCACGATGTCTCCGGCGAGAGAATTCAAATTCGACAGGCGCACGCGGAGGGGGCGATAGTCGACGAACGCTGTTTTCACACTTGCGCTCAGCACGTTGACCATCATCGCACTAGACCCGACATCGACGTGCAGCAGGGGCGTGCAATCCCGCAGCAAGCGCGCAAGCCATGCAGCCTGAAAGAAATAGTGAGGATCGAACGGAGTCGCTTTCACACGATCTATCAAACAGGGATACGAATCGCTGAAAGAGACCTTCTGACCTGGCACAACAGCCTGATAGGCAAACCAGTCGGCAACATAGCGTGGTAACGCCCTCACAGCCGCAACAAAATGCGGGCCGAGAAACGCCCCCCCCCACCGGGCGATCGCACTATTCCGAAAAAGACGTCTCATAATGGCAACGTTATCGGCATGCCTTTTCGGTATCCCGCACGACGGCTCTTCTAGCTCGAAGCTTCCAACACCGGCGGCGCCATGGCTTTGCCAGCTTCCAGCCGCCTAATGAGCCTCTTGCCAAAATCAACACAGGGCTTTTCAATCCAGTTAAACACACACAAGCATGACCCCAGGCTCACGATAGAAACGACGGGGAAGAAGATCAGGAACCTCACTTCGACTGAGCTATTGCTCAAACCGGCAAAATCGAAAAACTGTTCCTTCACTCCGTCAAGGATGTCGAGAATGAAAAAGTGAAACAGGTATATCGAAAAACAACTCGCCCTGAAATATCTCAAAAATTTCGAACG
>SYOC01000393.1 GCA_005804965.1 Pseudomonadota bacterium | reverse complement strand
GGCTCGGGCAAAACCACGACGCTGCATTCTGCGCTGCGCCACATCAACACCCCGGATCGCAAAATCTGGACGGCGGAAGATCCTGTCGAAATCACACAACACGGTCTGCGTCAGGTGCAGGTCCACCCCAAGATCGGTTTCAACTTCGCGACCGCGATGCGTGCGTTTCTCCGTGCTGATCCCGACGTCATCATGGTCGGCGAAATTCGTGACCGCGAGACAGCAGAAATCAGCATTGAGGCTTCCCTCACCGGTCATCTTGTTTTTAGCACCCTGCACACCAACAGCGCAGCAGAAACCGTCACACGGCTATTAGAGATGCGCATGGACCCGTTCAACTTTGCCGATGCCCTGCTCGGGGTGATGGCGCAACGACTCACTCGTACCCTGTGCGTGCATTGTAAAGAGCCGTACCATCCGACCAAAGAGGAATACGACGCAGTTGTGTCCGCGTACGGAGCCTCCGCGTTTGCAGAGCCATACACGGACGGCTTCAGGCTGTTTCGCGCACGGGGTTGCGAGCAGTGCCAACAGACCAGCTACAAAGGTCGCATGGGGATCCACGAACTGCTGGTGGCTACCGACGAATTGAAAAGCCTGATCCACGCCCGCGCCCCTGCGGCGGAGATTAGCAAAGTCGCCACTGCACAAGGTATGGCTACCCTCGTGCAAGATGGCATTCAGAAATGCCTCCAGGGTTGGACGGACTATAAGCAGGTACAAGCCGTGGCAATGCGGTGAAAGAGTGAATTGGTTGACGACGAGAAACTCTCGCTGCTCCGGGCAGACTTTTCCACTTCCGTACAGTACAATATGCGCTTGATGATACCCGGTACGGTTGAGGCACCTTGATATGTTACGCACCTATAAAGCAATTCTTCGCGACAATCACATAGAATGGCTCGAACAACCTCCAGAAGAGGCCAATGCCGTGCCGGTCTATATCACCGTTCTGAACGATTTGGCTTCCGAGCCATTGTCCAAACGGGGACGAATGATGGCTGATGCCCTAGCAGAACTTGCGCAGAGAGGCACGTTGGCCGCGATTACAGACCCTGTTTCTTGGCAACAAGAACAACGGTCAGAACGCCCCTTACCCGACCGTGAATTGTAATGCTCCTAGATAGCAACATCATCATCTACGCTGCCCAGTCTGAGCACCGCGCCTTGCGTCAGTTTATCGAGACCCATACGCCTGCAGTGTCAGTCGTCAGCTATATTGAAGTCCTCGGGTACCACAAGCTGACAGAAGATGATCGGCGATTTCTAGAACAATTTTTCCGGGCAGCAGAACAACTCCCGTTGTCAGAGGCTGTTGTTCAGTGGGCAGTCAAGCTGCGACAGCAACGGAAGATGAGCCTTGGAGATTCTACTGTGGCGGGTACAGCCATAGTGCATGCGCGGACTCTGGTAACCCACGACACCTCCGATTTTCGTTGGATTGAAGAGATCCAACTGCTCGATCCGCTAGCAGAGACCGTCTAAAGCTACCCGGCATCAACAGATCGCACGCCCCCTCGACCAAGTGGGAGACCTTTAATCATGGAAACACTCGTTGCTGTAGTTATGCTGGCTGTTGCGCTGGTCTTTGTCGGCATCGCATTGGACGCGAGCCGCAGAGCCAAATAACTGTTGCCCGCCCGTTTCTCTCGCCGGTTGGGCGTGCACAGAAAATCCGCTAGACTCTCGGCCTATGCCTTCAGTCATCGGCTTAGATTTCGGCACCACGAATAGCGCCATTGCCGTAGCAACGCCGGGTAGTGAGGCGCGGCTCGCGACGTTCCCTGAAGACGACCAGCGAACAACCACCTTTCGCTCGGTCTTATATTTCGACCCGGAGCGGCGCGAAGCAACCGGCAAGCCTCGCGCTCTGGCTGGACCCGGTGCCATCGCCGCTTACCTACAATCTGAAACCCGAGGGCGATTGGTGCAGTCGATGAAGTCGCACCTTGCCAGTGCGCTGTTCAAACATACAGCCATCCTTGGGTACAGCTACACGCTTGAAGAACTCATCGCGTTGATCATTCGCCCGTTGAAAGCCGCAGCCGAAGAACAGTTCGGTGCCATTGGCGACCGGGTGGTCGTCGGCCGTCCAGCTCATTTCTCTGGTACTGAAGATGAGGCCGGGGATCTGTTTGCACTCAGCCGTCTGAAAGCGGCCATCGAACAGGGCGGGTTTGCTCAGGTGGAGTTCGAGCTGGAGCCGGTGGCTGCCGCCTATCAATATGAGCGGCAACTCGACCATGACGAAATTGTCCTGATTGGCGACTTTGGCGGCGGCACCAGCGATTTCTGCTTGATCCAGCTGGGACCGAACGCACGCCAACGTGGGCGGCGGCAAGACGATATTCTCGGCACCGATGGCGTGGCGATTGCCGGAGATACCTTTGACAGTAGTCTCGTGCGCCATCTGGTCGCGCCGCAGTTGGGCCTAGGCTCGGAGTATCGCTCGATCTTCAATCGACTGCTCCCGGTACCGTTGTGGCTCTACGAAAAGTTCGAGCGCTGGCATTATCTCTCATTCCTGAAAACCCGCGAGACCATGGAGCTGTTGCGCCAGATTCACTTTGGCGCACTGGAGCCACAAAAGGTTGAAGCGTTAATCCAAGTCATCGAGGAAGACCTTGGCTACCATCTGTTTCGTGCGGTGGAAAAGACCAAATGCGCACTGTCGAGTCAAGCCACCGGCGCGTTTCTCTTCCGCGAGGCGCTGGTGCGGATTCATGAGCAGGTTCGGCGTGAAGTCTTCTCCGCGTGGATCGACCCGGCAGTCGCGGCCATTGCTGCTTGCGTAGATCGCCTGCTGGCGGCTTGCGGCGTGACACCAAAAGATGTCGATAGCGTCTTTCTGACCGGCGGATCGTCCTTCGTACCGGCTGTGCGGCAACTGTTTGCCTCCCGTTTTGGAGAAGAACGCTTGCGTGGTGGCGACGAACTGACTACCGTTGCCAAAGGTTTGGCCTTGCGGGCGCTGGAGGGGTAGGAGACTTGCGCATTTGGGAGGGATGCTGCTATGCGACATGATATCGCCGTGGTTGTGACAACCATCTGCCGGCGCTCGTTGCTGAGAGCGGTGCGTTCGCTCTTTGCCCAAAAATTCTCCGGGCGCATGCAAATCCTGATCGGGGTGGACTGCGATCCGCAGGGTCAACTCGACGAGCTACGAACGATTTTGATCTCGGAGTGCCCAGCGCATATCTCGATGCTCTGGCTCAATATCGGCTATTCAACCTCTCGACGACATGGTGGGCTCCATACCTCTTTCTTCGGCGGTTCGTTACCTTCGGCGCTGACTTTGCTGGCCGACTCGGCCATCGTCATGTACCTCGACGACGACGATTGGCTGAGCGAGGAGCATTGTCCGCTCATTTTGCAAGCTATCGCCGGGAAGAAGTGGGCCTTCTCGTACAGCATCTATGCCGACGGCAAGACCGGGAAGGGTTTGTGCGTTGATGAGCTTGAAAGCGTCGGGGTTGGGCGAGGGGTATTCGCTCAACGGTTTGGGGGGTTCGTCCGCCCTTCAGGATTGGCGCTCGATAAAATGCAACTCCTGCACGTAGTCCACTTGTGGTCGAGTTCGCCATTCCAAGCGGGAGACGGTAGCGATCGACTCGTGTTCGAGCAGTTGCGTCGCGAGCCGCACGGCTGTACAGGGCAGGCCACTGTCTATTATGCGTTGGACCCCAAGGACGGGATGCACGCCCGGCGCGTAGCCTTCATGCAATCTCGCGGTGTCATCTTTCACCCCGAGACCAAAGAGGAATCCGTGCGGTAACGTCGCAGGGGTGCCCTCGCTCTTCTGCCCCTTGTCGGCTCCCCATGATTCATAGTAGAGTCCGGGCGGGCCATTTACCAAGGAGGGGACGTATGGGCTGGCCGGTACGCTACCGCATGATCGGGCTGCTCTTCTGCGGCTCAGTGATCAATTACGTTGATCGGGTGAACATTTCCATCGCCGCACCGGTGATGATGAGAGAAACCGGCTGGAGCAAAGACTTGTTCGGCTGGGTCTTCTCGGCGTTTTTGATCGGTTATGCCTTGCTCCAACTTCCCGGTGGGGTTATTGCCGACCGCTGGAGCGGACGCAAAGTCTTGGCCCTGGCCTTCTGTGGGTTTTCTTTTTTCACGCTGCTGACGCCGCTCGGCGGACAGGCGTTCTTTCTGCTGCTCTCGTTGCGGTTCTTGGTCGGTGCGTTCGAGTCCATGACTTTTCCCGCGACAGCGTCAATCAATTCACACTGGATTCCCCGCGTGGAGTTCGGTCGGGCACATACCTTCAGCATCTCCGGCATTACCGTCGGTCAGATGATCGCCTACCCACTCACCACATGGATCATTATCCACGGCTCATGGCAGACAGTCTTTTACATCAATGCGCTCTTCGGCTTTGTCTGGGCCGCAGTCTGGTGGTGGTACGCAACGGATACCCCGCGCGCCCATCCACGCATCAGCGCGGAGGAACTCGATCATATAGAGTCCCAACTCCCCCCTCCCCCGGCAACGCCACTGCCGCTCAGCCTTATTTTTACCTCGTGGCCGTTGCTCACCATCGCTTTCGGCTACATGTGTTTTGCCTATATCGGATGGTTGTTTCTCTTTTGGTTCCCGACGTATTTAGTCGAGGCGCGGGGTTTACCGCTGAGCATGATGGGCACAGCGGGCATCTTCCTGCATGGCGGCGGGTTCATCGGTTTAGTAGGTGGTGGCTTTTTAGGCGACGTACTCTTGCGCAAGGGCTGGAGCCCACAGTTTGTCCGGGCACGAATGGGAGGCATTAGTCTATTCCTGTCGCTACCTTTTCTACTCGGCGCGGCGCTGGTGCCTTCTCCTCTTCTCTGCGTGGTCTTCCAAGTCATCTTCTACATGCTCTTCACCGGCGCACTCTCCTGTTTCTCCACAGTGGCCATCGAGTTTAATCAGCATCTCGCCGGTGCCATCTTCGGCCTGATCAATACGCTCGGCACCTTTGCCGGTTTTTTTGGACCGCTGACCGCCGGGTATATGTTGGCAGGGAGCGGTGGCAACTGGCTGCTGCCGTTTTACGTCTCGGCGGCGGTCGGAGTCGTGTGCGCCACGATCTTACTAACGGTGCCCATACGTCCACTCAAGCTCGACACTTTGGCGACGACGCCCGAGTCTGGAGGAGCCAGTACACATTGAGCGCTCTTCCTCTCCCTCTTGATTCGCGATAGGGGACTCGTGTAGACGCTTGAATGCGAATTGCCCGATGAAGGAGAAAACCCATGCCATTGCACCCCCAAGCCAAAGCCTTTCTTGACCAGCTCGCCGCTGCTGGCGGACCACCCTTGCATGCGATGCCAGTGGCCGAGGCCCGCAAAGCGCTCGGCGGACTGTTCACGCCAGAACACAAAGAAGCCATCCATGCGGTGGAAGACCGTACGATTCTTGGCCCCGCCGGCCATCGAGTTCCCGTGCGCATGTATAAGCCCTCCAGTCAAAGCGGGCTGCCAGTCCTCGTCTTCTTGCACGGCGGCGGCTGG
>SYOC01000392.1 GCA_005804965.1 Pseudomonadota bacterium | reverse complement strand
TCAGCACTCAGCACTCAGCACTTTTTGACTCCTGTCCTTGAGTGGCATTTCGGCGGTAACCGCGATCGTTGGTTTAACCGCGTCCCTCTTGCCTCTCGACCGGGATGTTTGCTCTGTCTCTACAGTTGCCCGAGCGGCAAGGTCAGCAACCGTGCCTTGAGCGTTCACGATTATGTCGAAGCTCCGACACGGTTCACTGCTGATACCAAGCTGCTGCCGCCGGACGGAACCGCTGTGACCCTCACCATTCGACTGGTGCAATGAATGCGATGATTACGCCTGTACGCGTTGCTGTCATTATTCCAGCGCTGAACGAGGAAGCTGCCTTGCCGCTGGTACTGGCCGATATCGCCAGAGCCGTTGTGGATGAAGTCGTCGTCGTCGATAACGGCTCGTCGGATCACACGATTGAAGTCGCGCGGGCTGGCGGGGCGACTGTACTTGTCGAGCCGCAGCGCGGTTATGGTGCCGCATGCTTGGCTGGCATCGCCCATTTGCAGCGTCAGGCTCCTGATATTGTCGTGTTTCTTGATGGAGACCACAGCGATCATCCTGACGAGATTCCTCACCTCATCGCTCCGCTTGTGGCCGGGACTCACGATCTCGTGATCGGCTCGCGCACGAAAGGAGAGGCCGACCCGGGAGCGTTGTTACCGCAGGCGCGGTTTGGTAATGCGCTGGCGACTTGGCTCATCCGCCGGATCTACGGTTTTTCCTACAGCGACCTGGGGCCGTTTCGTGCCATGCGTTTTCCTGCACTGCTAAGCTTAGGCATGGAAGATCGCAACTATGGCTGGACGGTGGAGATGCAGATTAAAGCGATCCGCAAAGGGCTGCGGATTACCGAAGTGCCGGTATCCTATCGCAAACGCGCCGCTGGTGCCTCAAAAGTGACCGGCACGCTCAAGGGCACAGTGCTGGCCGGTTATAAAATCCTCTGGACTGTGCTGCGCTATACATGGAGAACGACGTGAGCGAAAAAACTATCGAGTGGAACTTGGCGTTCTCGATTGATGAGGTGATGGAAGGCGTGGACAAAATGATGGGCAAACTTGGCTATGCCTTTACCTGCACGCACAACGAAGACACTCGCTTCTTCCATGCCACACTGCCTGAGGGGAGTCTAACGCTGACTGCCCGCCCACTGGTTGTTCAGCATCGTCCCTTCAACTTGCCGGTCACGCTCCATCGCACGTTGCTCACGCTTGTGTATGCTGGATTTTCCGTTGAGGAAGAAGCCGCCCTCAAGAAGCAACTCACCTTCGCTTTCCTCCGCGTCGGCGGATAGCGGCACACGAACCACGAGCACGATCACGAGCCACGAACCATGCGGGTTTCCGTGATTATCCCCGCCCTCAACGAAGCACCTGGGATTGCCCAGACGCTCTCTCAGGTTCGGCAAGCTGGCGAATGCGAGCTGATCGTCGTCGATGGCGGGAGCAGCGACGAGACCGTGGACATTGCCCGTGCTCAAGCTGACGTGGTTTTGACTGCTGATCGTGGGCGAGCACGGCAGATGAACGCGGGAGCGCGAGCTGCGAGTAGAGATGCGTTGCTCTTTCTCCATGCCGACACGGTCCTTCCCGTTGGGTTTGCCGCTTCAGTGGGCGAGGCGTTGCACGATCCCACTGTCGTAGGCGGACGCTTCGACGTGCACCTTGACGCCGAAGGCTGGCCGTTCCGTATGATCGAAACCCTGATGAACGCGCGCTCACGCTGGACCAAGATCTGCACCGGCGATCAAGCACTTTTCGTCCGGCGCGAGGCGTTTCTCTTGCTGGAAGGGTTTCCCGAACTGGAACTAATGGAAGACATCGAGTTTAGCCGCCGTCTGAAGAGAGCAGGGCGGATCGCCTGTTTACGCGAGCGAGTCCGCACCTCCGCCCGGCGCTGGCAACGCGACGGAGTCTTGCGGACCATTGCTCTGATGTGGACACTACGGCTGGCGTATTTCTGTGGCGTGTCGCCGCGTCGGCTCAAGGCGTGGTATGCGGAGACGCGGTGAGCGACCTTCCTTGCGGGTCGTCAATCCGAGCAGTTTTGCTGGAGAACCGGAGGAAGGTCATTCCCGCGCAGGCGGGAATCCAGGGGGCGGGGGCTGGATGCCGGGTCGCGCTCCGCTTGCCCGGCATGACGAGGGAGGTGGCGCGGTCAGGCGACCAGCGCCGACCGTGACGGAAGGGGAAGTCCGCCGCTCGGCTGCACCCTACTGAATTTCCCCTGCATAAATCCCCATGACCGTGCGCAGGAAGGCTTGCCCTTCGGCTGGTTGCCGCTGGAAGGAGTTGCGGCCAATGATCGAGCCGAAGCCGCCGCCGTCACGGATGCCTCTGACTTCGTTGAAGAAGGCTTCGTCGTTCTCGCTCTTGGGTCCGCCAGAGAAGATGACGATGCGCTTGCCGTTGAAGGCGCTCTGCACGACGTGCCGTACGCGGTCGGCCAACGTCTCAATCGGAATATGGTGCTTCTGGTAAACTTTTTGCGCTTCTTTCAGTTCGACGTGTGTGCTCGGCAGCTTGACCTTGATGATGTGGGCACCAAGCTGGGCGGCGATCTGCGCCGCGTAGGTGACAACGTCGATGGCCGTCTCGCCTTCTTTGCTCAAGTCTGAACCGCGCGGGTAGGACCACAACACCATAGCCAGCCCTTTGGATTTCGCCTCTTTGGCGATCTCGCGGGCTTGTTCGTACATGGTTTGCGCTTGTGTGGAGCCTGGGTAGATGGTGAAGCCGACCGCCGCACAGCCGAGACGTAAGGCATCGTCCACGCTGCCGGTGACAGCGGACAACGGGTCCTTTTCGTCGTGCAAGACGTCGTGATTATTGAGCTTGAGAATGAGGGGAATTTCTCCTAGAAAGTTCGGTGCCCCGGCTTCGAGAAACCCCAGCGGCGCAGCGTAGGCGTTGCAGCCGGCTTCGAGTGCGAGTTGGAAATGGTAGTCGGGGTCATAGCCAGCCGGGTTGGGTGCGAAGCTCCGCGCTGGACCATGCTCGAACCCTTGGTCTACCGGGAGAATTACGAGCTTGCCGGTCCCACCGAGGCGGCCATGATTCAGTAGTCGCGCCAGATTGGTGCGGGTGCCGGGGTTATCGCTTGCATACCAGCCTAAAATTGCTTTCGTGCGCTCAGTCATGATTCAGCCTCCTCCTCATCTTCTTAGAGAATTCCTACAGGGTTATTTATAGAACTCCTCAGCTTTAGTCACGTCCTCCGCGCTACCGATCAATAAGGGGACCCGTTGGTGCAGGGCTGTGGGCACGATATCGAGAATCCGCTGCGTGCCGTTGCTGGCACGTCCTCCTGCTTGCTCTGCCACCATTGCCATCGGATTGGCTTCATACATCAGCCGCAGCTTGCCGGGCTTGTCGGGCTCGCGTGCATCAGCCGGGTACATGAAGATACCGCCACGACTGAGTATGCGATGTACATCCGCGACCATGGAAGCAATCCAGCGCATATTGAAGTTTTTACCACGTGGGCCAGGTTTGCCTTCGAGTAAATCGGCGACATACGCCTGCATCCCGGGCTGCCAATGGCGCTGGTTCGACATATTAATCGCAAATTCGGCGGTGACGCCCGGTACGGCCACTTCTGCT
>SYOC01000391.1 GCA_005804965.1 Pseudomonadota bacterium | reverse complement strand
GATGGTTGATATTCGCAGGAATGATGGCGCGGCCACGAGCAATTTCGTCACGCACGAACTCAGGGGTAATTATCGACGGAATGCTTGCCCCCCAAGAATTGCCGGGATGTTGCCGGGAGATACGAGCGTGGCCGTTGCCTTTTTTACCCTCTTCCCGCGCTTGTTCGAGGGCTTGATTCTCACGGATGGCGATATACTCCATTTCAGGGGTGACGATACCTTGGCGGGCATAGTGCATCTGCGAAACGTTGCGGCCAGCGAGCGCCCGGCGCGGACGTCGGATATTGGCGAAACGCAAGGTGTCGAGAGAAGCATCCTCAGCGCGACGGCGGCCATAATCCGAAGAGACACCCGGCAGTTGCTCAGAATCTCCACGCGCAAGAATCCACGACAAGCGCACAGGAGCCAGTCCGCTACGGATGTCGATAGCCACCTGTGGATCGGTGTAAGGTCCCGAGGTGTCATACACCATCATCGGAGCTGGCGCTTTCTGCGAGTTCCCGTTCAGCCCATGGGCTGCAGCCGTCAGACTGATTTCACGGAAAGGGACGCGGACGCCATCGTGCGTTCCTTCGACATAGACTTTGCGTGAAGCCGGCAGCGGGGCGGTAGTCAGTCCCGCCGGCGCTTCTTTTGCCTTCCCATTGCCATTCGCGCCGTTCGCGTGATGAGTGTTCTGCATGGCGACATGCCTCCTTAAAGTGTGAAAGAAAACGGTGAGAGAGGAACGAGGAGGGATGTGAAGACACCGAATTCCCTTCGCTGGCATTACCCAGATCAGGTTCCAGGGGTCGACAAGTCCACCGCCTGGACTCGTCCTCTCAGCCGAAACGTCAGCTCCCCCACGGCTTATGGCCGGTTAGTTGAGTATGCTACGCGGGGATGGTAGGGCTGTCAACGCGCCGCCACCACCAATAGAGCGGCACGCCCAAGGCACATAATCCGATGCCAACCAAACATTCGGCCGGCTGCGCCCAGAACGCATTGAGCACGATTCCCAGTGAGCCAAGCATGTACAAAGCCGGGAGCCACGGATACCCCCAGGTTCGGTAGGGCCGCTGCAATCCCGGTCGCCGACGCAACACAAACACGGCACTGACAGTCAGCACGGAAATGCCCACCAGCACGACGGTGGTGTAGGTCAGCAATTGCTCGAACGTTCCCGAAAGAATGAGCACCGACGACCACAGCGCTTGCAGCACCAGCGCGTGGCCTGGAGTGGAAAAGCGTGGATGCAGATGTGCGGCCCGGGCAAAGAACACACCGTCACGCGCCATCGAAAAATACACCCGCCCCCCAGTCAGGATCATCGCGTTCAACACCCCGGCAATCGAAAGAGCGATCACCACGGAGAGCACCCAACCCACTTCGTCGCCGAACAACGCCCGAGCCGTCAGTTCGCCGATGCGGACCTCTCCCTGTAATCCAGCCATCGGCGTGGCGTAGACATAGAGCACATTCAACCCGCCGTAGATAGCGATAGTAATGAGGGTCCCCCACAGCAGCGCTCGGGGTACGGCAACTTCAGGCTGGCGGACTTCGCTGGCGATATAGGCGGCGGCATTCCAACCCGAGTAGGCAAACATCACCGGAATGAACGCGAGTCCAATGCCAGAAAGCAATCCGTGTGACGCCCCCCAGCCAAACAACGGCGAGAAGTGCGCCCACGATCCATGACGAGAGAAAAATCCTGCGGCTAATAATCCTCCAATGGCGGCCAGTTTGCCGATACCCAACACGTTCTGCACCGAGCTGCCAAGACGTAGCCCACGGTAATTGCACGCAGTCACGATCCACACAATCAACAGGGCAGAGACTGTCACGGTGGAAGTATGGTGAGGAATCAGCGTGAAGGCACTGACCCCATACTCAGCCAGAGCGAGGGCCAATACCGCAATGGAGCCAGAAAAATTGGCGAGAAACGCCGCCCAGCCGCAGAGAAACCCCCAAAACGGACCGTACGCTTCGCGCAGATACACGTACTCTCCTCCGGCTTCGGGAAACGTGGCTGCTAGCTCGGCCCAGGCCAACGCACCGGCAAGAGAGAGCACGCCACCCAAAGCCCAGATCGCTAACATCCAACCGGGACTAGGGACATGCTGGGCGATGATACCGCTGGTGGTAAAGATGCCGACGCCGATGGTGTTGCCGACCACGAGCATCGTAGCGCTGAAAGAACCGATGGAGTGTCGTGTACCAAGTACAGATGGCTGCGTCATAGTAGTAGGGGCGAGGTCACCTCGCCCCTACCTTTCAGGAGAATAACGAGGCAGCGTCGTCCTCATTACTCGTCGCTCTCTTCAGGCGGCGACTCGTGCTTGAGTTCGCTTTCGTCGTGCAGGTAATCAATGGTCTTGTGCATTTGTTCGCGTTCGCGTTCGAGGAAACGTCCAACCGCCGCCCCGAGACGCTCATCGGCAAAAAAATGCATGCTGACGGTGGGCTGCGGATCGAATCCGCGTAGGCGTTTGAAATCTCCTCCGGCCCCCGGCTCGAAGCGTGCGAACCCGTTCTGGATGCAATGCTGAATGGCGGCGTAGTAGCACACGTTGAAGTGGAGATGCCGCACCTCACGGAACGCGCCCCAATAACGACCGTACATCACCCCGCTCTTTTGCACGTTGAAGGTGCCAGCCACTAACTCTCCGCGTTGATGCGCCACGACGAAGCAGAGATTGCGCTTGAAGCGCTGCCCAAGCAAATCGAAGAAACGCGCTTGCAAGTATTGCCGTCCCCAATACAGCTTATCCAGGTGCGTCTTATACAAAGAGAACATGCGCGGCACGAGGTCGTCGGGAATCGCGTCGCCACTCAGCGCAGTAATCTCGATGCCCTGATCGCCCATCTCACGCATCTCGCGTTTGATCTGATTGCGCCTCTTGGTGCGGAAATGGGCAAGATAGTCCTCAAAGGCGCGGTAGCCATAGTTGAGCCACTGATATTGCAACCCTACACGTTTGAGGTAGCCAATTTCCCCGAGAATCTCGGTCTCATCCTCAAGACAAAAATTCACATGCACAGAAGAGAGTTGGTTTTGCTGACAGACTTCTTGCAGAGTCTGGCCCAGCAGACGCACGAGGACAGGGCGATCCGCTCCTGGCGCGGTGAGAAACCGTATCCCGGTGGCTGGAGTAAACGGGGCGGCAACCAGCATTTTGGGGTAATACGAGATGCCCGCGCGCTCGGCAGCATCCGCCCACGAATGATCGAAGACGAATTCACCCATGCTGTTGCCCTTGAGGTAGAGTGGGCATGCAGCAACCAGACGGTTGTCATCGAAGACCGCGAGATGTTGAGGTTGCCAGCCGGTGCGCGTGCCCACGCAGCGCGCCTCTTCCATACTGGAGAGCCATGCCCATTCCAGAAACGGAGAACCCGTGCCGACGAGCGCATCCCACTGCGCCTCGTCAACATCGAGCATGCTTTGGAGCACTTTGACTTGTAGCATGGTAGCGGGCATTATTGGCAGGCATTGCAAGAGATGCAAGAGCAGGCTGGGCGACTGAGGTTGCCCTCGCCGCGCAAAAATCCGCAAAAGAATAGAGATCGCCTGATATGCAGCCTGGTACGATTGTCGCCTATCGAGAACGTGGACATCTCGCGCTGGGCCTTGTCGAAAAAGTCAGCCTTCCCCCCGCAAAAGTACAATTGGATCTCATCGGCGAGGACGGCAAAAAATCCGTGCTGGCACTCGACCGTTTGTTGTTCGAGAGCCGCCTAACAGTACCCCTCTCTTTGCCGTTGCCTGAGCTGAAAAAGCGCTTGCAGGAAACCCGCACGCAGATTGATGCCACCGCCCAAACCATCGACCTGAAAGAATTGTGGGAACTCGTCCGCGAGGAAACCGAGGCAGAATTTCCTTGGGACGAACTCGCCGGCTATCTCCTCTCCTCCACCGAGCATGCGTTCGCGCGTCTCGGAGTGCTTGACGCGTTGCTGCGCCAGAATCTCTATTTCAAAGAGAAAAAAGCTGGGATCTTCTCTCCCCGTACCGAAGACAGCATCGCCGAGATCTTGCGCCAACATCAACTCGAACAAGAACGGCTGCGCATGCAGCAAGCATTTTTCTCTTGGGCGCGGGAACGGGTGACTACGCCGGGTACACCAACGCCTATCCCTGCGGGAGCGGATCGCTATCTCGAACCGATCAAAGGGTTTGCGCTCAATGGCGACTTCTACGAAAAGAAGCTGCAAGCGCAGAAGCTCATCGAAGAGATTGGGTTCCGTGGCAAAGGCCACCCGTGGGATGTCGCTTTTCAGCTCTTGGTCACCCTCGGCATCTGGGAGGAAGATGAGGAACTCAGCCTCCTCCGTTACCAGATCCCAACACGTTTTCCGTCCGAGATTGTAGTTGCCGCCGAGGCCGTCCCTGAGTTCACTGCCGGGTGCGCGGGCTACGACGATCTCACGTCGCTGTTTACTTTTACGATTGACGACGCTGACACGACCGAGGTCGACGACGCCCTGAGCGTGAGCGAAGAGGCCGGAGTCACCCGGGTGGGGGTACACATCACCGACGTGGGGTTTTTCGTTCCTCCTGATAGCGAACTCGACAAAGCTGCTTTGGCTCGCGGGACTACCGTGTACCTGCCACGCGGCAAGTTGCCCATGCTCCCGCCAGCGCTCAGTGAAGACAAAGCGAGTCTGATTGCCGGACACCTGCGCCCCACCCTCAGCTTTTTTGTGACGATTGATTCTGCTGGTGCCATCAGCAACGAAGAGATTCGCCGTGGCGTGATTCGCGTCGGGCAACGATTGTCCTATGCCGAGGCCGATGCCTTGCTGCGTAGTGAAGACAACGCTGCCATCACCGCCGCACTCCGCCGCCTGCAACAGGTCGCTCAGACGCGCAAAGCGCGGCGCCTCGCCCAAGGCGCGATTGTCATTGACGGAGAAGAGATCAAGGTCAAAGTGCACGAAGGCAAAGTCACGGTCACCCCGCTGCCGAACGAGTCGCCGTCGCGGACGTTAGTCGGCGAGTGCATGATCCTCGCCAATGAGATGGCAGCGCGTTACTGCCGGACTCATCATCTCCCCGCGCTCTACATCGCCCAGCCACCGCCAGACGAGCCGGTGCTTCCTGCTGCATCTTTTCCAACGCAGCGTGTCTACGTGCAAACGACACGGCGTCTTATGAAGCCGTCGCAAATCGGCACTACCCCCACGCCGCACGCCGCCCTTGGTTTACAGGTGTACACCCAAGCAACCTCACCGCTGCGCCGCTATCACGACCTGCAGATGCATCACCAGATCAAACATCACCTGGAACACGGTACCCCACTGTTTAATAGTGAACGGCTCCAGGTAATCGCCGCTGGGGCACAAGAGTCATCGACGGCGGCCAAACGCTGCGAGCGGGAAAGCACTCGCTACTGGCTTCTGCGCTCCTTAGAAGAGAAAAAAGGACAAACGATCAGCGGGCAGGTCGTACGCGAGTACAACGGTCGATCATTTGTCGAACTGGACGAGACCCTGATTGTCGCGCCGCTCACCGCCAATATGGCATTGCCGCTGGGTACCGAGGTCCAACTTGTCATCAATCACGTCGATGCGCGTCGCGACATGCTGAGTGTGCGGCTCACCGCAGGTGAGCAGTAAGGCCCGGGGGCATTTTCATTATCCAGAGATTCAGCCGGCCAAGCTGACCAGAACGGCCTCGTACGATTATTTAACAGTCACAGTGATCTTTTCCGAAATGACCGGCGGACGATGTGGGATATGGACATAGTTCCCCAGGATGAGCTGCAAGGTATGCTTGCCTGGAGGAAGTGTGACTTCTGTTTCTGTTTGGCCGCCGCCAAAATGCCTAATTTTGTCGGTGACTGGAAGTTGTTTGGTTAAATCAGGCAAAATATCGCTATCAATGAGCAAGTGATGATGCCCCGTGTCTTTGAGACTGACTCCCGCCGGTGCAACCCCCATGTTGCTTAACCCAAACACCACCTTGAAATTCTGCGGCACAGTTTGCCCATCCACGGGCTGAATGAAATAGACCTTCGCGTTCGGAGTCGAGTCGGATATCGCATCATCAGCGTATACGTTCAAGGCCGCGCTAAGAAAAGCCAGTGCGAAAACCATCATTCTTTTTTTCACTTTTTCCTCCGCAGTATTGATTCCAGGGATCTCTCAAATAAGCGAACGCCCACCATCTCGCGCCGCCACTCGCACGGTATCTTTCCACGTTCAGGAGAAACGGCAAACGGGGGGCAGTGAAACTGGAGGGTCGCAGGAAAATAAAAAAGCCCGCAGGACGCGGGCTTCAAAATGGTCGCACGGTGACTTGAACACCGGACCTCTTGCATGTGAGGCAAGCGCTCTAGCCGGCTGAGCTATGCGACCGTGGGCTCTTTCCTTAGCATGGCCGTGAACAGGGTGTAAGGGGGGAGAAACCGATAAGGAACCGAGGCTGCGAGCGTCTCGTCAGCACAACGATGGCTCGCTACGCTGCGGCTGAAGTCTCTTTCGTGGTGGATGACGTCGAAGTGTCACTGTCACTCGAGGATTTGCTTTCTTTTGCCTCGGTGCTGACAGGCTTTGTGTCGTCGGTTTTCCCACTACTCGCGCTAGCCGCCTCCTTCTTGCCGTAATCGGTCATGTACCAGCCACTACCTTTGAGGTGAAAGGCCGAGTGTGAGATCAGCTTGGTCACTTTGGACCCACAAGTTGGGCACTTCTTGAGGGGGTCTTCGGTAATGCGTTGCATTGTCTCAAAACTGCCACATTTTTTGCAGCTATATTCGTAAATTGGCATGGATGTCCTTCCTCCCGAGAAAGCGTAAGGAGAGATGGGGTTGACGCTAACCATCTGGATTTTTTTTGTCAACCGCTGGTGGCCGCATGGCGACGCTCAACGGAAGGTCCTCGAAAGGTCGAGTAAGCTTTGCACGACGAAGGTTTGCAGGAAGAGGATGCCGGCGATGACGATCAAGGGAGAAAAATCGATGCCGCCGAAATGTGCCGGAATCCAGCGTCGGACTCGATACAGCAAGGGATCGGTCGCTGACCGCAAAAATTGGACGATGGGATTGTACGGGTCCGGATTCACCCAAGACACGAGCGCACGGATGATGATGATCCACATATAGGCGGACAGCAGCATGTTGAGTACTGAAGCAACCGCCGCCAAAAAATTCCCGATGAAGAACATGTCTTCGCTTCCTTCCTAGCTTTGCCCTAATTCTTTCGAGCGTTTTGTTGCTGCACTAACACCAGCAGCCACCGTTGCCGCAAATTGCCCTTCCTCCAAGCGCGACAAACCCGCCAAGGTCGTCCCTCCCGGCGAAGTGACCATAGCCAGCAGTTCCTGAGGACTTTTGCCTGCTTCCTTGAGCATGGCGACGGCTCCCTCCAAGGTCTGAAAAGCGAGTTGGGTCGCAACTTTGGCCGAAAGCCCTTCCTGTATCCCACCGCGAATAAGCGCCTCAGCAAACAGATACACATAGGCAGGCCCACTGCCACTCAGTCCGGTGACTGGGTCCATAAGGGCTTCATCTTTAACAGCCAAGGCTTCCCCAACGCCGCGAAATAGGGACAGAGCCAATTTTTCGTCTTGCGGTTTGGCTTTACCGCCACGGACCACTACGGCGATGCCTTTGCCCAGCAAGGCCGGGGTATTGGGCATCACCCGTACCACACGGGCATTGCCTCCCAATCCTTCCTCTAGGCGACGCAGCGGCACCCCGGCAGCAATGGAGATGAACACCTTCTCCTTCGTTACTTCAGGCCGAATATCCGCCAGCACTTGGGCAAGGATCTGTGGCTTCACGGCCAAGATAATCGTCTGCGCTTCACGCACGACCGCGCGGTTGTCGCGCACGCCGTCCACGTGATAGGCGCGTTGGATTTTTCGCAGCTGGGCGGGAAGAACGTCGCTGACGATCATCTCTTGCGGACGATACAGCTTAGCCGACAGCAGTCCTTTGATGAGTGCGCCGGCCATATTCCCGGCACCAAGAAAGCCGATTTTCTTCATTCGTTCATCTCCTCAGCGTCTTCAGCGGGCACCAAAAATAGCGCGGCCAATCCGCACGATGGTTGCTCCTTCTTCGATAGCTACGGTGTAGTCGTCGGTCATACCCATGGAGAGTGCCTGCAAGTCAATGTTCGCTGCCTGGAAACCTGCATATTGCTCACGTAATTGCGCCAACCTGCGGAAATAGGGGCGCGAAGCTTCAGCCGTTGGACCTAGCGGCGGCACCGTCATCAAACCTTCGATGCGAAGCTGCGGCAAGGCGGCGGCAGCGGTCAGCAAGGACTCGATCTGTTGTGGGTCAATCCCGCTTTTGCTGGCCTCGCCACCGAGGTTCACTTCCAACAACGTACGGACGACGATGCCCTGTTTTTCTCCTTGGCGGTGCAGTTCTTGGGCGAGGGCAATGCTGTCGAGCGAATGGATCAAAGTGAAGAGCCGCACCGCTACCCGCGCTTTATTGCGCTGTAGATGGCCAATCAGATGCCAGCGTGCGGGCGTACTGACTTGCGCGATCTTTTCCTGTGCCTCTTGGACGTAGTTTTCACCGATATCCGTCGCTCCTGCGGCCAGTGCAGCCCGCACAGTGTCAGCGTTCTTGGTTTTTGCTGCGCACACGGTGGTGATGGATTTCGGCTGCCGACCACAACGGAGCGCAACTGTGGCGACATGGTCGCGGACGCGGTGATAGTTGGCGGCAATATCCATCAGCATAAGCAGAGTTCAGTCGTTCTCTGGCAAAATACCGACTGCACCGAGTGCGGCAAGCACCTCCTCCATCGGCAAGCCCACCACATTCGTGTACGAACCTTCCACTCGTTCCACCAGAGCCGCCCCGAGACCTTGCACGGCATACGCACCGGCCTTGTCGAAAGGCTCGCCAGTGGCGAGATAGTCGCGGATTTGCTCGTCGGTGAGCGTCTTGAATGTCACGTGGCTGGCAACCCATTGATGATCGCTCACTTGCCCGGTGTCGTTGAACAAAGCGAAAGCTGTGATGACATGATGAGCGCGACCGGACAGCAGCCGTAGCATACGCAAGCCATCCGCTGCGTCTTTGGGTTTACCGAGGACAAGGCCATCTACAGCGACGATGGTATCAGCACCCAACACCCAACTCCCTGGATGCCGAGCGGCGACATCTTGGGCTTTTTCCCAAGCCACACGGAGGGCATATTCCTCTGGAGACTCGTTGGGGCGAAGTTCTTCCGCCGTGTTACTAGGAATCACGGTGAACGCCACCCCAGCCTCGTGCAACAACTGGCGGCGGCGAGGAGAAGCGGACGCGAGAATGAGAGGCTTCATACTTGGGTTTGCCGTGGCGCTCTTTCGGATTAGCGTGCGAGCATAAAACGTGAGCAAGCAGGGGAAGTCAACTGCGAGTTACAGAGGCAGCATTGCACGGGACTCTTTTTGTACATACAGTCTGAAAAGTGCGCATCTCCTTCGACCCGAGCAAGAACGAACGCAATATCCGTGAGCGTGGTCTTTCGTTCGAGTCTGCTGCGGAGTTCGACTTCGAGACCGCACTGGTTCACATCGATGACCGCCGCGAGTATGGCGAAGCACGCTATGTCGCCCTTGGCACTCTCTACGGACGCCTACACGTACTGTGCTTCACCGAAACGCTCGATGGAATCCGAGTCATCAGCCTCCGAAAGGCGAATAAGAGAGAGGTCAAGCGTTATGCCAAGATCCAAACCCAATCCCCTAATTGATGCCGAAGGTGAAGTGCGTGAATTAACGGCGGAAGATTTCAAGCGTTTCCGCCCCGCAAGAGAGGTGCTTCCTCTCTTGCTGCGGACAAAGCTGCGTGTGCGAGGTCCGCAGAAGACCCCGACAAAGGAGCGCGTCACGATTCGGTTGTCCCGCGACGTTGTCCAGCGATTCCGAGCAACCGGTGACGGATGGCAAACCCGCCTCGATGAAGCGCTGCAAGAGTGGCTGAAGTCCCATGTTCCTGCATAGCGTCCGCGCCGCTACACCAGATTGCTGCTTGCCTCGACTCCTGTTTCGCTCTCTGTATGCCGAGAAAAAGATTGACAGGTGGTGTCTAACCACTTATGCAGAATCCTAGCAATTGCTGCCTAGATTTTGGGTAATGATGATCTGAAGGTAGAAGCTGAAAAGTTGGATGAACCCTTTCGAGATTATCAGTGAGATTACGGAAATTGAGCCCATTGTTATTAGCAGCTCCATTCGCGACCATGCCCGTTTGCGCAAACAGTACGGCTCTGGGCGTTGGCGCAAACTTAAGGGAGTCGCCCTGATTCGACTGAGAAACGGTCGCGTGCGGAAAGCGGAACTCCATTGGTATGAAGCCCACGGCATTGGTAAGAAAGAAATCAAACGCAAGCGCTATCTGGATGAATCCCATGAAGACTCATAAAATCACTAGTCCCCAGTTTGCCATCTGCGTGAAAAACTCTGAATATCCTGTCTCGCTAGAACTTCATAAACTCTACCGGGTGTTGCCCGACCACGATGCCGCAGAAGATGGCGATCTCCGCATTGTCGATGAGAGTGAAGAAGACTATCTCTATCCGGCGGACTACTTCGTTGTCCTCGAAGTGCCGCGCCATCCTCGAT
>SYOC01000390.1 GCA_005804965.1 Pseudomonadota bacterium | reverse complement strand
TCCTTCGGCCAGCGCGAAGTATGAAACGACTGGCCTTTGAAGCTCTCGACCCCGGAGAAGGGCGGCATGTATCGAGCGGTCAAAATCCCTACCGCCGCTACCAAAAATTGCGCCCGCGCCCGTTGACCGCTCTCCAGCGTCACCTCCCAGCGACTTTCCTTTTCGTCATAGGTCGCTGCTTTCACCCGCGAATTGAGTTGGATATTGGGGCGAAGATTAAACTTGTCCGCGACGTAATTGAGATATTTTTCATTCTCGGGCTGACCGGAGAAATGCTCCTTCCACTCCCACTCCTGCAAGAGTTCCTTCGACCACGAATAGCCGTACGTCTCACTCTCAGAATCAAAGCGACAGCCTGGATAACGGTTCCAATACCACGTGCCACCCACGCCGCTCGCGTCGTCGTAGCAGCGCACGGAAAGCCCAAGTTCCCGAAGTTTGTACAATTGATACAGTCCAGCCACTCCCGCGCCGATGACAATCGCGTCGTATTGTTCGATCGGCCCCTGAGCGGTGGCCGTCGTAGACTGCTGAACATTCGCCATATCGTTCCTCCTTACTCTCATATCTACTGTGATTTTTTGATCGTCCGGCGTTAGCGGAACAACGCACGCTTGAGAGCTTGATCGCGATCAGTTTTGAACTGTTTCGATACTGCCGCTGACGGGGCAAACACATCGAACCCATGAAACGCCCCGGGATACACATGAAGCTCGGTTGGTACGCCTGCCTGAATGAGACGCTGCGCGTACTCGATATTCTCGTCGATAAAGAGATCGAGGGTGCCGACTGGAATATAGGCTGGCGGTAAGTTCGTCAGATCGGTAGCTCGCGTTGCCGCCGCGTAGGGCGACACGCCGTCTCCACCACCATCTCGGCCCAGGTAGGCTTTCCAACCTAAGCGGTTGCTCTCGCGATGCCATACGCGTGGATCAGTAATCGCATAGCTGGCAGGCGTGACGTTACGGTCATCAATCATGGGATAGATGAGGAGTTGGAAAGCGATCTGCACTTCCTTGCGGTCGCGAGCGAGGAGCGCCAGTCCTGCTGCTAATCCACCCCCAGCGCTGGCACCGCCGATGGCAATGCGGGAGGGATCAACGCCGAGTTCCCCGGCATGGGCAAACAGCCACCGTAAACCGGCATAGCAATCCTCGACCGGCGCAGGAAACGGATGCTCCGGAGGTAAGCGATAGTCGACCGACACCGCTACGCAGCCGACTCTCTTTACTGTTTGCATCATGAGGCGGTCGTCTTGCTCGATATCGCCCATGACATACCCGCCACCATGAATCCACAGCAGCCCAGGCAGGAGACTTGGCCTATCATTTGGCTGATAGACACGAACCCGCACGTCTGGAGCGCCTTGCGGCCCAGGTACAAAATGATCTTGGCTAGCTACGCCTTCGATCCCCGGCACAGTCGCTTGCATAGAAGTGAACAACTTTCTCATCTTGGCCCGCGCTGCCGGAATATTATTCAGGTCCACTGCTCCTTGTGTCGGAAAGGCTCCCAATACAACTCTCAGCTCAGGATCTAATTGGTCCATGAAGTCCATCGTCTCTCTCCTTTTGCAGTACGTCATGCTCGATGGTGCGTTCTACAGCGATTGAACGCTTTCTGATTCTTCCTACTCGCAGCCACGAAGGTACTCCGCCGCTTGTTTTTAAATGACCGTGCCTTTGAAAAAATCTGGATTTGACTCACCCCATAACCGCACAGGGTTGCCGAAGACGAAGTCGCGGAAATCCTCTTCGGTTAGTAAGCCCTCGTCCACGAGTTCATGCGCCTCGGTAAGAACGTCAGCCATATCGAGGCAATCGAAATGTCCGATGTCCGAGCCCATGATCGCATGCAGTTTGACCTTGAACGGATTCGCCTTGGTGCGGAAGGCCCACCCGTTGACCGGATCGTCAGGCTCACAGCCAAAATAGAAGTTGGGCACGAACAAATCGCGGATGTCCGCAGGGCGCGTAATGTCGCAGCGCACGAAGTCATCCACTGCCTCGACGCCAGCCAGCACCTCGCTAATCGAGTCGAGCTGGTCGAGGTGTGAAGTCAGCGACTCTGTACCATAACGCCGGAAATAGTCCGCCACTAAATTCAGATCGAGGTTCACCGGGTTGGTATGGTCGAGCGCTTGCATATGACGTTTTTTCCAGTGACCGATGAGATCGCTGTAGAGCGTACAGGCCCAGCCGACGCCCCCTTCCAAAAAAGCGAACTTGAGCGTGGGGAAGCGGCGCGTCACGCCATTGAGGAACAACGATTTGCAAACCGCTTCGCCAGCGGCGGCGAAATGGCCAATATGGTTATAGACAAAGTTGGAATAGGTCGCGCGTGCGCCAACTCCCTGGGAGGCGGTATGAAATGTGGGCGTCACTCGGAGTTCAACACACTTGGCCCAGACTGGATCGCAGTCGTATTGGCTTTCCAACCCCAGCGTGTCGAGCCACGTTGCCGAGCGATTCGGAGCGCCAGCCTTCTGCGCAGCTTCCACTGGCCGACGCAACAGGCTGGCGAACATCAACGCTTTCAACCCCAGCTGGTTGACGGCCACCTCTAGCTCGGCAAGCGCTTCTGCTGGCGTATGCATGGGAATGCACGCGGCAGGGATGAGACGATCCTCAAGACCACGGAACATGTCTGCGGCCATCAGATTATACGCCCGATACGAGGCGCTTCGCACCTCTTCGTCTTTCATCGCCGGAAAGAACAGCGCGAGGGTGGGATAGGCGACGACAAAGTCGAGCCCGAGGTCAGCCATGCGTTCGTAGAGGAGATGGGGCAGCATGGCGGTGGCACGGTCAAGCGAGTTCTTGGTGGGAAAGGCCCACCAAGCTGGTTGCAGTGAACGGCGCGTACGCCGTTCTTCTTGTGTCATCTGCGCCCACTTGCGCAAGCCAGTCGCATAGTCGTTGCGGTGATAGCGATCTACCATGGTGGGACCGCCAACCTGCTTAAGGTAATCGAGAAAGGTGGGCTCAAACTCGATCCAATGACCATCGGCGTCAATCACGGGATGCGTCAGGCGAGCATGAATTGAGGCCGCTGTCGTGTCTCGGGGTGAACCCATGAATGATCTCCTTACCCTAGCCAGCATCACCGCCGCCACGATCCGCCACGTGTCAGCAGCCGGTGCGTCACCCGGAAGCTCTGGTGGCACCGGTGCCGTGGTACGCTTACTTTTTTCTCCTCTCTACCGCCTACTTCACGATGAGACCAGTAAGCTCCCCTTGTTCGCGCCAACGGGCCAGCATCTTGAAAAACGAGGGTGCTCCTTGCGGATACTGTGTCCCCACAAACCCAATGCCTGTGTTTTGCCCTTCGCCGTTGTAGTAGCCCGGCGTGCAGCCATTTTGGTACTCGGTCAGGGCGTTGGGTTTCGTCATCAACTCGACCCAATCCGCTTCCGCCTCTGGTGTTGGTTCGACCGTCGCAGCCTGCCGAGCATCGACTTTCGAGATGACCTGGGCAATGTGTTGCGCCTGCCCTTCGATCAGGTAGGTAAAGTTCGGCGCTAGCCCTGTTTGCGTTAACCCCATGTGAAAGCAGTTGGGAAAGCCGCAACTCAGGAATCCATGATAGGTCCGCATGCCCTTTGCCCATGCCGTGGTGAGGGGGATTCCATCACGACCATACAACTCAAACTCTGCCCGCCGAGTGTACGCCGTACCAACCTCAAATCCGGTAGCAAAAATCAAGCAATCGACTTCATACTCCACCCCATCCACGACGACACTATGCTCGGTCACACGATCAACTCCTTGGCCTTGCGTGTCGACCAGTTTGACATTGGGTCGGTTGAAGGTCGGGAGATAATCATCATTAAAGGTAGGCCGCTTACACCATTGCCCATACCACGGCTTAAGGGCTTCAGCCGTCTGCCGATCTTTGACAATCGTGGCCACGCGCTCACGAATCTCATTCATCTGTTGGAAATCTGCGATCTCTGCTAACTGCGCCCGTTCTTCTTCGGTGAGATCCGCGTTATTTCTCCGCGAAAACAGCCGCGTCAGTTTCTTGAAAAGACTGGTCCAGCCATCATTCACGAGATCTTCTTCGACAGGTCTCCCCGCCATCAAGGTGCAGAAATTATTATTGCGATAGGCTTGCCAACCGGGCGTGAGAGTCTTCACCCATTCTGGATCGGTCGGCATGTTGCCTCGCTTATCCACAGATGAGGGCGTGCGCTGAAACACATAGAGCTGCTGGGCATATTGGCCGAGGTGGGGCACGCATTGGATGGCGGTAGCACCGGTGCCAATAATGCCGACCCGCTTGTCGTGGAGTTTGTGTAAGTTCCCGTTGCTATCCCCTCCGGTGTAATGGTAATCCCATCGGCTGGTGTGGAAGGTATGTCCTTTGAACTTCTCGATGCCGGGAATGCCTGGCAACTTCGGACGGTTCAGTGGGCCACTGCACATAATCACAAATCGGGTGTGGAAAACGTCCTCACGATCCGTTGTGACCGTCCACCGTTTTGTGTCCTCGTTCCAGCGTGCTTCTTTAATTTGCGTCTGGAAGCATGCGCGGTCGTAGAGCTTGAAATGATGCCCGATCCGCTTGGCGTGTTCGAGCATTTCTGGCGCAAACGAATACTTCTCTTTGGGCATATAGCCCGT
>SYOC01000389.1 GCA_005804965.1 Pseudomonadota bacterium | reverse complement strand
GGGAATGACGGCCAGGGACGGGTCCCCGTTTCTGCTTCCACGCAGAGCGCCCCGCGCTCTGCGTGACTCGCAATGACACCGGCGCTTAACTTCACAGCATTGCCCTAAAGGTCAATGTCGTGCGTGCGATTGCTGACTGTTGGTCCAGCTTCTTGCGAGAGCGCAGTGACGGCATCAAGTGCAGCAACAACACGAAAATGAGCCTCTTCCGAAAGATGCTCTTCGGGGCGTGGTTCTGTTCTGTGGCGATGAGCTAAGAATTCAGCGAAATCGAGTACCGCTCCTTGTTCGATAGCGGGTAGAGTAGACCAAATTTCTTGAAGTCGTTCTTCAGGGCGTACGCTCATAAGATGCACCTTCATATGGCAACCTATGCGGCTCTGAGGATGCCATATCCCTATGCGGAGGGCAGGTAACTGCCCTCCGCCATATGTCACCTACACATCCAGCCGATAGCCGTCGCCGTCGCGGACGAGTTTCCCGGCGGTGGGGCCAGCAAAATGCGTCCCAATCACCAGTGTCGGTGTCCCAGCATATTCTGCGAAGACCCGGCGGCGTGTGGCGACCGCTGCATCGTTGTCCACGTCAAAGGGGCTGACTAATCCCGGGTCGTGGAACTGGATCGGGTGATGCAGGAAATCGCCGGTAATCATGGCGGTTTCCCCTTTGGACTCGATGATGACCGAGCAATGTCCAGGCGTGTGTCCGGCGGTGGAAATCAGGCGTACCCCCTCGCAGACTTGAGCCGGGCCTTCAATCGGTTTCGCCAAACCGGCGTCCAGCACTGGCTGGATGGAATCGGCATAGACTCGTCGTTGCACTTGCAAGAAATCATCTTTCACGTTCTCGTCAATCGAGCCGAAGAGGGTGAGTTCTTTTTGACTCATGAGATAGGCGGCTTTGGGGAACGTCGGCACCCATTTGCCATTCGCGAGTCGGGTGTTCCAGCCGACGTGATCCAAATGGAGATGGGTACACAGCACGTAGTCGATGCTTTCCGGCTGATAGCCAGCGGCAATCATGTCTTCGAGATACGAGGTCGAGAAATTGCTCATGATCGACATCGGGTCCCGGTTGCGGTCGTTGCCGATGCAGGTATCGACCACCAACTTCGCGGTCGGAGTCTCGACCACGAGCGAATGGATGCTCAGCGTCAGCTTTCCCTCCGGCGTGACAAAGTGGGGAAAGAGCCAGGGCACTTTCTTCACCACATCCGGCGTTGCTGCCGGGATCACATCCGAGAACTCGGGATACACCACTTCAACGATTTTTGTGATGGTGACATCACCAACTTTCCACTTCATTGCGATCTCCTCCTAAACTGTACGGCATTATGAACGGCCACTTCTTAGCAAAAGAAAAGCCTTTGGACTACTCGGGGCGATGCCATGGCAACGGCTCTCTGACGACCGAGGAAACGCTAGAGGAGCGAGCGCGGGCGAGTCTCTCGCCGCAGAGCGACAAGTTTCTGCTTGCCAGCCCGTGGTGCGCGAGCATTTTTTTCTTCTTCCTCCTGTTCCAGGACATTGATCGCTTTTTGCATGAGGCGCACCATCTCGCGGACTTCCGCTTGAGGCATGTTGTCCAAAAGCTTCCGGGTGAACGTTCTCCCCTCAGTCGCCATGTCGGACAGGAACAGTTCTCCTTTCGCTGTCAGGACTACGCGCTTTTCACGCCCTGAGTCTCGATCTCCCACCACGCGGACCAGCTTGAGCGGCGCACGGGCTAGCGCCGCGAGGGCGCGGGTGATGGTCGAGCTGCTGGTTTCAAACCAGGATGCGAGAAGACGCTCAATGTCTTTACGACGCATGCTTCCTTCTGGTCCGCCTTCGGCTCGCATGAGCCACAAGATGGCGACTTGTTTGCGCGAGAGTTGGCCGCAGCGCAGGGCCTCCTCGAAGCCGACTCCGATCCGATAATGGATCGGGAGGAATAGGTTCAGCAGGTCGGTGGCGAGGTCGTCCGACTTCGGCAGGGTGGTGTCTCCCATACGATTTTTATCCTTGTCTCTACAAAAGCTTGCATGATGCAACTTTTCTGCTATACAACATTTCTCACGGTCCACAAAGGGAGGGCCGCAGGATGGGTGAGAAGAAAACCGCGTAAGGTAGCGAAGTAGGCAAAGCCCACCGGTCGAAAAGGCGGGAAGGGCGGAAGGCAAAGACAGAGCTATGACAGCACGAGAAACAGTCTATGCGGTGCTTGTGGGCTTGGGGGTCATCATTCCCATGTATTACAACATTCAGTACATGGGTGCGGGGGGGAACCTCTTGCTCGATTTCTTTACCGTGCCGCTGCAGAGTGCGATCACGGCGTCGGTGCTCTTCGACCTCCTGATTGCGTTTGCGGCCTTCAACGTCTTGCTCTTCACCGAAGGTCGGAGATTGGGCAGCCGCAATTTTTTTATCTGTGTAGCGGTTTCGTGGTTGGTAGCGTTTGCCGCTGGGCTGCCGCTCTTCCTACTCCTGCGCGAACGACAAAAACGACTTGGACAATAAGCAGTAACGAAGGAGAAGTATTCTCATGGACTATAACCCACTCTCACCTGAAGCAATAGAAAATCCCTACCCATACTACGCCTACTTACGCGAACATGCGCCGGTGTATTGGATTGCCCCCCTGCAAGCGTGGGCGCTGAGCCGTTATGCCGATGTGGATTTCGCCCTGCGCAATCCACAGATTTTTTCGTCTTCTGGGTTTACTGCCCAAACGCTAGGCGATCTCAACCCCACCCCTGACACGCCATGGATCTTGGACATGAACCCTCCAGATCATACGCGGCTGCGCAAGTTGGCGAACAAAGGGTTTCTCCCCCGCCTGATCCGCGCCCTTGAACCACGGGTGCAGGAAATTACCCAGGAATTGATCGCTTCCCTCAGAAGCCGGGCTGAAGGCGATTTGGTCTCGAATTTATCCGGACCTCTGCCGGTCACCGTCATCGCAGAAATGCTGGGGGTCGAGTCCGAACGACTCGATGAATTTAAGCGCTGGTCTGATGACGTGGTCTTAGGCACCAGCCGCCCGACCGATGAAGATGTGCGGGAGCGGGTGCGCACTAGTGGGGCAGCCTTGTGTGATTACTTTGAGCGGCTCATTGAGCGACGACGCACGGAGCCGGGCGAAGATGTGATTACGGCATTGGTCCGCGCAGAAGAAGAGCGCGATATCCTTTCGGCTAAGGAGATTTTGGGTTTGGCTGTTCTGCTGCTGTTGGCGGGCAACGAAACCACCACCAACTTGATTGGCAATGCCGTACGCAATCTTCTGAGTCATCCAGCCGAGCTTGCCAAAGTCCGGGCGGATCGCACGCTGGTGCCCTCGCTTGTAGAAGAAACTTTACGCTACGAATCTCCAGTCCAGCTCCTTCCGCGGGTGACGACACGTGAGGTAGCGCTGGAAGGTGGGACGATTCCCGCCGGGGCAATTGTCTTCTTGCTCCTCGCCTCCGCGAACCGTGATGAGCGGAAATTTCCCGAACCGGATCGTTTCGATGTGACGCGCAATCCACAGGATCATGTGTCGTTTGGTTATGGCATTCACTACTGCCTTGGGGCTCCGCTAGCGAGGTTGGAGGGACGCATTGCTCTTGATGCGCTCTTGTTCGACTGTCCGCCGTTTACCTGTGCGGTGGAGCACTTACAGCAGATTGCCTCCATTATTGTTCGGGGGGTGCAGACTTTGCCGCTGCGCTTTGCGGCGTAGACGCATCGTTTGGGATGTGATCCGAAGCGTTTGCTGCGCTGCCTGCGGCCATATATGATGCCCCATCTTTTTGCTGCACAAGAAGCCTAAGCCCATGGAACAACCGCAGGCCGCCGTCTCTGTTCATGCCTCCGCCGCCAACAAATGGCTGATCGCGGTTGCTGTCATGTTGGCCACGATCCTTGAAGTCTTGGATATGACGATTGCCAACGTGGCATTGGATCATATCCGTGGCAGTCTCTCAGCAGGGGTGGATGAAGCAGCGTGGGTGATGACTTCGTACATCATCGGCAACGCTATTGTGATTCCCCTCACCGGGTGGCTGAGCAGCGTCTTCGGTCGTAAACGCTTCTTTCTGTTCTGCATTGCCGCTTTCACCATCAGCTCCCTGTTCTGTGGAGCAGCACCCACCCTCGAGTCGCTCGTCTTCGTTCGCGTGCTGCAGGGGCTGAGCGGCGGCGTCATGATGCCGCTCTCGCAAGCTATCCTGATGGAGACCTTCTCTGCCAGGGAACAACCCATGGCGATGGCGGTGTGGGGGCTTGGCATGATGCTCGGGCCGATCATGGGGCCGATTATCGGAGGCTGGATCACTGACAACTACAACTGGCGGTGGATTTTTTATATCAATATTCCCATGGGCGGCATTGCCTTTGCCTTACTGGCGGCGACCTTGGTTGATCCGCATTACATCAAACGTGCGCGTATGCACATTGATTGGTTTGGTCTCACTCTGCTCGTTCTTGGCATGGGCTGTCTGCAAATTGCTTTGGACAAAGGAGAGCGAGAGGATTGGTTCAATTCCAGCTTCATCCTCTCGTTGGCTGGGGTTGCCGCCCTGAGTTTAGTCTTCTTCTGCGTACGCGAGCTGCGCACGCCCACCCCGATTATTGATTTGCGGGTACTGAAAAACCGGAGCTTTGCGGTTGGCACAGCGTTCACGACTATTGTCATGTTCGGTCTGTACGGGACCTATATTCTCATTCCTCTCTACTGTCAGCTCGTTGCTGGCTACACGCCGTTTTTAGCCGGACAGGTGTTGTCGATGCAAAGCTTCGGCACCTTTGTGTCGATTATGTTGGCAGGGCGGCTCTTCCATTATTTCGATCCGCGTCTGCTCGTTTCCCTCGGGTGTTTGGCTGCTGGTATCGGGACGTGGGACATGACGCACTTCAATCCCTCCATTGATTTCTGGGGCATTGCCGGCCCGGGGTTTCTCCGTGGGGTTGGCTCGGGCTTGATTTTCGTACCGATGACTACACTCACGTTGGCTGCCGTCGCTAAAGAGCAGATGGGCAATGCCTCAGCACTCTACAACATGGTGCGCACGGTAGGTGGCGGCATTGGTATCGCCCTGTTGATTGCGTTTCTGAGCCGCGGGGCGCAAACACATCAAGCGTATCTCACCGCCCACGTCCATCCCTACAGCCAAGAACTGACCCAGCGCTTTGCGACAATGCATAGCGGCACTGTTGCCAACTTGGCAGGCAGCGGTCTGCAAGGCGAAACGTTTCTACATCTCATCTACAATGAGGTGCAACGGCAGGCTCTCTTGATGGCGTTCGTCGATGATTTTCGCCTGATCGCGTGGATCTTTTTTCTCTTAACGCCGGTCGTATTTTTGATGCGCCGCCCGCCAATTCTTGGAGGCAGTGCGGCAGCGCATTAAGATGCGTGCCCAGTGGTTACCATGAGCCAGAAATACAACAGACAATACAGTAGATAGGAGAAGCAAGATGGCAGATATGCAACAAGCTCCACTCACAAATGGGGCAGGAACGGTCGAACAGTTTGACGCAATTGTCATTGGGGCTGGAGTATCCGGCTTGTATCAACTCTACCGCTTACGGGAGCTTGGGCTCGCGGTGCGGTGTTACGAGGATGGCAGCAACGTGGGTGGCACTTGGTACTGGAACCGCTATCCTGGCTGCCGCTTCGATTCTGAGAGTGAGACTTATGGCTACTCGTGGTCGCAGGAATTGTTGCAGGAATGGGACTGGAAAGAACATTATTCCGGGCAACCCG
>SYOC01000388.1 GCA_005804965.1 Pseudomonadota bacterium | reverse complement strand
TGCTATGCCCCGGTACGGCAGTGGCTCACCGCTCCCCGAGTTGGAGCCTACGGCCTGACGCGCTTGCGCTTGCCAAACAGCCATTTAAAATTGAAGTCTCAAAACCAGAAAACCGGGGCAACGCCGTCCAGTTGTATCAATCAGAGTACAGCTTAAATTAACCGTTAAACTGTCTAGCCTCTGGGGTCCGCTTTAGATGACCGCAAAAATCTACCTGAACATGAAACCCTAATTCGACGCTATTGCGCAACAACCCAAGAACCAAATCGAAATTTACAGAAAAGATGTTGCTTTATCGACCTACAACGGCGCGCCTAGGGCCTCATACCTCGTTGGACAAGACTGGCTCTTGCAGCATCACCTGCAAACCGTTTATACTTAAGACATCTAAGATAGAGTCTCTCTTCGAAAACTGCCTGGATTTTACCAAGTTATCTGACGACGGACAACGGCTTCCCTCAGTAAGCAACGTCGCTTCGACAAGCGAGGAAGAGCAGTCTGAACCAGTCGGGCTGCCACAAAGAGTTTTGGCTAAGTCTGTTTCCGTCATCTGCCCATCCCCATCTTTGACAAGCCGCACATAAGGAAGCCGACATGTTGATCAATGCGTCCATTAGTAAATGCTGGCAGGCAGTTCCGTTTCACCGGATCGCGGCGGCCCTCCTTGCATGCCTTCTTGCAGCGTCGGCCTGGTTTTCATCTGTCTCCCTCGCGCAAGAGTTTCCGAACCGTCCATTAAGGATTATTGTGCCCTATCCGCCGGGCGGCTCGGTTGACGCCCTTGGACGAATTGTTGCCAATGGACTCAGCAAGAGCTTGGGCCAACCTGTGATCGTCCAGAACCATCCTGGGGCCAGCGGCAATATTGGTGGAAAAATGCTGGTGGACGCCAAGCCTGACGGGTACACGCTGATGGTCTCGGCTACTCCGCTGGTAATCAATCCGAGCTTTCGCGACAATACCCCGTTTGATGTGCTTAACAATATGATTGGTGTAACTTTGCTCGCCCGCCAATCTTTCGTTCTTGTTGTTCACCCCTCCGTCAAGGCAACTACGGTTTCGGAGCTAATCAGCCTGGCCAAGTCAGACCCGAAACTTCTGACCTACGGTTCTCATAGCGCTGGCGGCGGCACCCACATCGCCGGCGAACTGTTCAACACCCTTGCTGGTACGAAGATTCTTCATGTCCCTTACAGTGGACAAGGGCCAGCTTCGGTCAACCTTTTGGGTGGTGTTAACTCGATGATGTTCGACAGCCCTTCGACGGCCATTCCTCAGATTAAGGCGGGCAAGCTTCGCGGATTGGCGACTACGGGCGCCCAGCGGGCTCCTCTCATCTTAAACGGCGAACTGCCCACCATCTCCGAGACGAAAGGGTTCGAAGAGTACAGTGTGCTTGCTTGGCAAGGTATCTCTGCTCCGGCAGGCGTGCCGAAGGATATCCTTAACAAACTCAGCGCTGCGATAAACGCCCATGTGAGGTCGTCCGAAGTCACCGGAATTCTCAACAACGCGGGCTTTGAGGTCGTGGGAACCACCTCAGATGAGTTCCAGGCCATCATCAAAAAGGAACTTGAAATGTTCAAGGAAGTGGTCAAGAAGTCGGGCGCTAAGCTCGAATAGAAGACCGAAACTTGGGGCCAGCCCGATCTGATGTTTCCTTGCGCCTATAAAAAGACGATTTCATCTACGTAAAATTAATGAGTTTGGAATAGGGGCGAATTCTTTGACGAAAGCGAGCACCGCATGACGGAAGTTCCCGAACGGGAGATACGGTCACTTGTCTCAAGTCTCGTGGAACGCGAGTTGGGTCCGGCACGGAATAGGCGATTGGCAGCGTGCGGGCTCGGGATGGAGCCTGCAATGTGGAAGACCCTGGCGGACCTCGGACTGCTTGGCATTCTGGTTCCCAAAACCTATGGCGGCGTGGGGCTCGGCTATGTAGCCGCCGCCGTGGTCGCGGGGGAATTAGGCAAGGCCTTGCTAACCGAACCGTTCTGCGCCGTGGGTGTGCTGGCTGTCCACGTTCTGGTTGACAGCGGCCGTGATGGTGTGGCACGCGACCTTCTCGGAGGCCTTGTTTCTGGCGAAGTCGTGCCAGTCGTTGCTTGGCAGGAGAATGAGTTCGGGATTGGCAGTGAGAATGTATCGACCACTTTCGAGCCGAACATCGCAGGCGGCTCACTGAACGGACGCAAGGAGTTCGTTGTGGGTGGGCTCGATGCAACAGGCTTCATTGTCCTGGCGCGATCCAAAGACGGGGTCGGTCTCTATTGGGCGCCGCGCGGTAGCGCTGGTATCAAGCTGGAGCCCTATGCAACTGCCGATGGGGGACGACACGCCGCGGTTACCTTTGAGGGCGTCCAGGTCGCGAAGAATGGTGTGCTGGCTGGCCCGGGAAGGGGTCTATCTGTACTGCAGCGTGGGCTCGATGTTGCCTTGATCGTGACTTCCGCCGAGCTGTGCGGGGTCGCTTCCAAACTCTTCGAGTTGACCTTGCGTTTCGTCGGACAGAGACAGCAATTTGGCCGTCTGATCGGGAGCTTCCAGTCAGTCCAGCATCGAGCGTCGGATAGCGCCATGTTCCTTAAGATCACTGAGGCTGTAATCATAGCAGCGACTGCTGCATTGGGTGCGGGAAGCGCAAAACAGGTCAGCGCCATGGCAAGCCGCGTCAAGGCTCGCAGTTCCAGCACAGCCTTGCAGATTGCCAAGGACGCCGTGCAACTTCATGGCGCGATGGGATTCACCCAGGAGTGCGACGTCAGTCTCTATCTCAACCGCATCCTCGTCTTGTCGAATTGGCTCGGCGGCAGCTCGATGCATCGCAGAAGGTATGCGGCGTTACATGCACAGGGCCCAGCTTTGCGAAAGGCGCCAACGACATGATCGACTGGAACAGACTTAGCGAAGACGAATTTCGCCACGAAGTCCGGACTTTTTACAAGAAGGAGTACCCGACGAGGCTGGATGGCGTTTGGCACCATTTGACTTGGGATGAGTCGCGCGACTGGTATCGCAAATTGTACGAAAAGGGATGGAGTGCCCCTTCGTGGCCGGTGGAACACGGGGGAATGAACCTCGACATCTCGAGGCAGCTGATTTTTAACGAGGAGCGGCTGGATGTGGCGCGGGGACCGGACTTTGTCGGCATCTCGATGCTCGGTCCAATCCTCATAAAGTATGGCACCGAAGAGCAGAAGAGAACGCATCTGACCAAGACGCTCTCGGGCGAACACCGCTGGGCGCAGGGCTATTCCGAGCCAGGTGCGGGCTCGGACCTTGCTTCCCTGAAGACGGAGGCAAGACTCGAGGGTGACGAATACGTGATCAACGGCCAGAAGATCTGGACGAGCTGGGCGTTGGACGCAACCCACATCTTCGTTCTCGTTCGCACGGACAATCAGGCTGCGAAAAAACAACAAGGTATCAGCTTTCTGCTGGCCTACATCAAGTCGCCGGGCATAACGATCCGCGGGATCAGGAACCTCACCGGCCGCCCTGCGTTCTGCGAAGTATTCTTTGACAATGTGCGGGTGCCAAAGTCAAATCTCGTTGGTGAACCGAACAAGGGATGGACCGTCGCCAAATCACTTGTTGGGATTGAAAGGTTGTTCATCGGTAGCCCGAAACACTGTCAATTTGCGCTCGATCGTTTGACGCGAGTAGCGCGTGCGAAGGGGCTTGATTCAGATGCCGGCTATCTCGACGATGTTACGAAGCTGCGCCTCGACGTCGAGGATCTGGCGACACTCTATGCGCACTTCGTCGACATCGTCAGGCGGGGTGAAGAGCTGCCGGTCGAGGTTGCGATGTTGAAGATATTCGCTACCGACACGCTCCAGCTCATAACGGAAAAGCTCCTCGAGGTATCGGGGGAAAGTGGCGTGATGACGGGCGGCGCAACCTTTGGGAACCACTTCATCGATCCGTTGAACATGTACTACATGGCCCGTCCAACGACAATTGGCGGTGGTTCCAACGAGGTGCTTCGCGATGTACTTGCAAAGCAGCTTCTTGCCAGCGCGAGCTAGTGGGCCTCCGACTGTCGAATGGCGCAACGGCGACCAAACCCGGGGAGAAGTTTGTCTTACCTTATCTTACTGTGTCACAAACGCAGGCGCAGATTTACTGAACTGCAATGCGGACAGTGCCCCAGGGCGATTGCGAGGGCGACTGCCAGTTGCAAGCGTAACGTTGTGATCGAGTTTGCCACGTGACGCTGCGCGCGCTGGGCTCCCTCGGGATGTAATCGTCGGGAACGGTAGGCCCTTGGCGTTGGATTAAGTTTTTTTTACCGCCGGCATCGCTGCCAGCCTTGAGTCGTTGCGCCACCAGAAAGCCGTATGCTGCAATGCTCAGAGTGGCGTGGTGGTGTAAGCCCCGCCATCCTCGTCCTTCAGAGTGACCCAGCCCCAAGTCTTGCTTCAAGTCCTGGTAATCGCGCTCGATGCGCCAGCGCATGTGCGCGGCAGATACCAGGTCCTTCAATGCCGTCGTCTCTGGCAGAGTGGACAAATAGTATTTATCTGGCTCGGCCTGATCAGCCGGCCATTCGATAAGTAGCCATTGCTCAGGCAGCAGTCGAGCCTTGCCAACATTGCCGCTCGCGCAGCGTACCCTCAGCGCAGTAAAGCGGCTTGTCAGCCGCTCGTTGGTTCCTTCGTGCTAACTGATATTGTGAAAGGCGCTGTCGGGCAGGCTTTGTGCCAAAGCCTTGACGCTCAC
This sequence comes from Pseudomonadota bacterium, assembly GCA_005804965.1. GTDB lineage: Bacteria > Desulfobacterota > Binatia > Bin18 > Bin18 > SYOC01. The sequence continues at coordinate 277 of SYOC01000388.1, read as the reverse complement.
TGGCTGGCGTTTGGCGGCACGCTAGGGCATCACCGGTGGACGGCCCATACTGCTATAGGCTTTGGGCGGCAGCGGCTCCATGCCGGGGGGGCTAGACAACGACGGCAGAGGTGATGCCCACCATGTAGTGCAGACCGAGATCACTCAGCCCCTGACGAAACGCGTAGTCGATTCCATAACCGGCATCGGCCAGCAAGCAGTGCCGGGGCGCCTCTTGCGCGAGCAGTTCCCGTATCTGTTGCAGCGCAATTTGCGTCGCGGGCTTTTCTTGCCGCGG
>SYOC01000387.1 GCA_005804965.1 Pseudomonadota bacterium | reverse complement strand
GCCGGCACCTCAACCGGCGGTGTGCAAGTGAGTATTAATGGCGGGAACGATTGGAATGCCGCGAACAATGGTGTCACCAGCACCAACATTCGTGCTCTTGCTATCGACCCGAACTCTCCGGCGATCGTCTATGCCGGAGCCAGCAGCGGTGTGTTCAAGACCATAGACGGCGGCGGAGTCTGGACCAAGACGAGCACTGGCCTCACGAACAATGATGTTCGCGCCCTTGCCATTGACCGATTGGTGCCTTCGTCGCTCTATGTTGGAGTGACGGACGGTGGCGTGTTCGCCAGCAGCAATGCGGCTGGAAATTGGAGTGCCATCAACACTGGCCTCACCGCTCTCGATGTCCGCGCTGTTATCGTAGACCCACTCAACTCCGCGCAACTCTACGCCGGCACCTTTGGCGGCGGGGTGTTCGAGTTGGAGTTGCCATTCGTGGATCTCTCGGTGGCCAAGCTCGATTCGCCTGACCCGATCACGGTCAACAAGAACCTGACCTATAACATCTCCGTCTTGAACAAGAGTACAACGGTGACCGCAACTGGCCTCATTGTCACGGATTCGCTGCCAGAAGATGTCACGTTGATCTCGATCCTGCCTCCAGGCATCTGCTCAGGCACCACCAATCTGTCGTGTAACCTTGGCTCGCTACTGCCCAACACAACGGCGGGCGTCACTATCACGGTCAAACCGACAGCAGCCGGTAGCATCAGCAATACCGTGCATGCCCAAAGCAACGAGTTCGATCCGGCTCCGACCAACAATGACTTCACGGCAGTGACCACCGTTGATCCGGACGCCGACGGCGATACCTTCTCACCACGCGAAGGGGATTGCGACGACAACAACCCTGCGCGCCGCCCCAACGCTACGGAAACTTGTAATGGTATCGACGACAACTGCAACAGCCAAACCGACGAGGGCGCACTCACCACCTTTTATCGCGATGCCGATGGCGATGGGTTTGGTACCCCCACGAACTCGACACAAGCCTGTAGCCAGCCGACAGGGTTCGTCCCCAACCAAAGTGACTGTAACGATGGCAATAACGCTATCCGCCCGAACGCCCCAGAAGTTTGCAACAACATCGACGACAACTGCAACAGCCAAACCGATGAAGGGGTTAGCCTCACTTTTTATCGTGATGCCGACGGCGACGGGTTCGGTAATCCTGCAAATGCAACACAGGCATGTACCCAGCCTGCTGGGTATGTCGTCAATAACACGGACTGTAACGATGCCAGCAGCGCTATTCGCCCAGGCGTGGCAGAAACCTGCAACGGCTTGGATGACGACTGCGATTCATTGATTGACGAAGGCTTATCTCCGACGACTTTCTATCGGGATCAGGATGGCGACGGTTTCGGTAATCCTGCCCTCCCCTTGCAAACCTGCGCTGTCCCTCCGGGCTATGCAACCAACCACACCGACTGCAACGATGCTCAAAGCAGCACGTACCCCGGTGCGGTTGAGTTCTGCGGCGACGGTGTCGATCAAAACTGCGATGGTCACGACGTCGCCTGCCCCTTGTTACACGTCATCTCTCCAGATGGAGGAGAAACGTGGCCGATCAAGAGTCTTCAAACCATTCGCTGGGACCCCACCGGCGTGAGTGGACAAGTGAAGCTCGAACTGTCGCGTGACGGCGGAAACACGTGGAAAGTGCTGCGACGAAGAGTAACGAATAACGGCTTCCGGACGCTGCGTTTGAAAGGCCCAGCCACCAGCCAAGCAAAAATTCGCGTCTCAAGCACGGTGAATCCTGGCGTCAGCGATACCAGCGATCTGCCATTCAATGTCCAATAGCAGAGGAGAATGGACACCAACGATGCTTCACGGAACTGTTCGACACGCAAGAGTATTCATGCTTGGGGCGCTCGTCATACTCAGCAGTATGGCGTCCCCCTCCCAGCCCCAAGCCGGGGTCAATCAGTGGACAAGTCAGGGACCAGAACGACGTGAAGTACAAACGTTGACGGTCGATCAAAGCAACTCGCAAGTCCTCTATGCCGGGTCCAACGACAACGGAGTGTTCAAGACGACGAATGCGGGCGGGTCTTGGATTGCTATCAATACCGGGCTCACCTCCAACACGATCCGTGCCGTAGTGATCAACCCGGTTCTTGCGACCACGCTGTATGCTGCCACTGATGAAGGCGTATTCACAAGCATCAACGGGGGTAGCTCGTGGGCAGCGTTCAACGTCGGCCTGACCGACTTGAACGTGCAAACTTTGGCGATTGATCCGCAGTCAGCAACTACCATCTATGTCGGCACAAGTACCGGGGTGTTCAAGTTCACCAGCGCCACCAATAGCTGGGCGTTGATGAACACCGGGCTGACTTCCACCAATGTCCGCTCTCTGGCCATTGATCCCACCAATCCACAAATTCTCTATGCCGGGGTGTCTGGCGGGGTATTCAAGAGTCTGAACGGTGCCGCCACTTGGACACCGATGAACACCGGCCTCTCTTCGACGAATGTCCGCTCCTTGGCCTTGGTACCGAGCAGTCCACAAACCTTGTACGCTGGCACCTCAGCTGGCGTCTTCAAAACCGTCAATGGCGCGAGCAACTGGGCCGCCGCCAACACCGGACTCACAGCAACGAACGTCCGCGCTGTCGTGGTGAGCTCCAACAATTCCCTCCTGCTGTATGTCGGGACCTCGACTGGCGGCATCTTCAAAAGCACGGACGGCGCAGGCAACTGGAGTGCAGTCAACACGAACCTTACCACCGTGGACATCCGCGCGTTGGCCATTGATCCGGCCAACACCCAAGTCGTCTACGCCGGCTCGCTGGGCAGTGGCGTCGCGAAAACGATCAATGGAGCAGCTACCTGGAGCAGCGCCAACACTGGATTAACCGAAACGAATGTCCAAGCGCTCGTCGCAGATATCCTCCAGAACGTTTATGCCGGCACGGCTGGGAATGGTGCCTTCAAAAGCGCAGATGATGGGCAAACTTGGACGGTGACAAACTCCGGACTTGGGAGCAGCACGGTGCGTTCCCTGGCGATTCATCCCCTTGTGCTCACCACGCTCTACGCTGGTACCTCCAGCGGTGTCTTCAAAAGCACCGATGGCGGCAATACCTGGGGTCAGTCGAGCACCGGTCTGACCAATTTAACGGCCAGAGTACTGGCCCAGGACCCCGCCGACACACAAGTCCTGTACGTCGGGACCAGTGCCGGAGTCTTCAAAACGACGAATGCTGCCGCGACTTGGAGCCCTACAGGACTCGCAGCCGGAACGATCCAAGCGTTAGCGCTCCAGCCCACCAATACGCAAGTGCTCTATGCTGGGACTTCAAGCGGTGGCGTGCAGAAAAGCGTGAATGGCGGCGCAAGCTGGACGGCGATGAATAACGGCCTCAGCAGCCTCAATGTCCGTGCGTTAGGAATCGACCCTCACACGCCGCAAATACTCTACGCTGGGACAAGCAATAGCGTATTCAGAAGTACGGACGGTGCAGCAACCTGGGTAAAAATGAGCAGCGGACTCACCGAGAACGACGTCCGCGCCCTCGCCGTTGACCAGCAAATCCCGACAACCCTCTATGTCGGAACAACGAGTGGTGTCTTCAAGAGTATCAACAGCGCCAATTCGTGGAGCGCTATGAATGCTGGCTTGAGTGCGCTTGATGTCCGCGCACTGGCGATCCACCCGCAAGATTCAGCCTTGCTGTATGCTGGTACTTTTGGCGGCGGCGTGTTCGACTTTCAGGTCACCTCGATAGATGTCGCCCTCACGAAAATCGATACACTTGATCCAGTCACAGTCAACAAAAACCTCACGTACACCATCACAGTGACGAACAATGGAGCCTCGCTGCCAGCGACAGGAGTCACCATCACGGATACTCTTCCCCCTAACGTCACGCTCGTCTCAGTCTCCCCATTAGGCGCGTGTCCAGGCATTACAACCCTGACGTGCAGCCTCGGCATGTTAGCCCCCGGAGCTTCGGCATCCGTGAACATCATAGTCCGACCAAGAGCAGCTGGCGTTATCAGCAACACGGCGCAAGTGACCGGCAACGAAATAGATGCTAATCCCAGCAACAATACTGTAACCGTCACCACTACAGTCGATGCCGACAGCGATGGCGATGGTTTCTCAGTGCGCGAAGGAGACTGCGACGATGCCGCACCGACACGCAGGCCAGGAGCCCCAGAACTCTGCAACGGTCTGGATGACGACTGCGATGGACCGATCGATGAAGGATTAGCGAGTCAAAACTTCTATCCAGATACAGACAACGATAGCTTCGGCAATCAGGCCGCTGCCGTTCAGGCTTGCGTCGCTCCGGCAGGCTACATCCTCACTGACGGGGACTGCGACGACGCCAACGCAGCCGTGCATCCCGGTGCAATCGACGTGTGCGGAGACACTATCGATCAAGATTGCAGCGGGCTTGACCTTGCCTGTCCCCCCTTGCAGATCATCAGTCCCAACGGTGGAGAAATCTGGCCAGTGCGCACCAAGCAGTTCATTCAATGGTATCCACAAGGTGCCACGGGTCTCGTGAACATCGAAATCTCCCGCGACGGCGGCACCACTTGGGAAATTTTGCGCAGAAAGACCAAAAACGACGGCCAACAACTTTGGCGCGTCAGAAAGCCAATGACGTCGCAGGCGAAAATCCGCGTCTCAAGCGTGGCGAACCCGGCCATCAACGACGCCAGCGACGCGCTCTTCCAAATTCCCTAGCGACGGCGAGGTTGGAGCGGATGACCAGCTTCAGCCTCGTTTTCCTACCATCATTCGCAGCAGTGTTGCGCCCTCAAAATCGTGTCGTGACAATCACGCCGCCAATCACCATGACCGTCCCGATCACTTGGGCGAGTGAAATGTGCTCGTGCAACACGAGGGCAGAAAAGACCAGCACAATCACCGGCATGAGATTCATGAAGACCGCCGCACGATGCGGACTCACTTGCGCCAGCGCTTTGTAGTACCACAGGTTCGATATCGGCGAGAGCACCGATAAATAGGTCACAGCGATGGCGACCGACCACGAGGTTTGCTCAAACAGACGCGCAGGTGACGCGAGCAATAACAGCGGACACAACATCACAGCCCCAGCGAGATACGCACTCGCCGTTGTGAGTGTAGCCGGACGCCGCGCTAGGACGCGACGCCCATACACGGTGTAGATCGCCCAGTTCAGTTGCCCGGCAAGAATCAACAAATCGCCAATATTGAACGAACGGCTCAGCAATGCGGAGAGCGACCCTTGGCAGATGATAATGACAAGGCCGGCAAAAGAGATAAGGACTCCGGCGATATTGATCAGATGCGGGCGTTCGCGAAGAAACACCCAGGAGAGGATCGTTACCCAAATCGGTGTAGATGCGGAAATAATGCCGGCGTTAGATGCGCTGGTATACTTGAGCCCGAAATAAAAAAGGAGTCCAGAAGCAGCAACGCCAGTGACGCTGAGAATCAGCGTGCTGAAGAGATCCTCACGCAGCTCTGTTTTCCAATTCGGGTGCGCTTGCCGTACCATGAAGACCAGAATCGTGGCCCCGATGATCGTGCGCAACGCGATCAACACCATCGGGTCGATCACACCGAGCGCGATCTTTCCAGCCGGATAATTTCCCGCCCAGACAAGCGTAATGACAACGAGAAGGAAATACGCCAACCGCGTTTACCTTTTCGCCGCGACTGTCTTCGTTAACAAATATCGCTCATGATCGACAAACCCGACCTTACGATACAGCACCAACGCGTTGACATTCTGGTGCTCGACTTCCAGATGGAGCGCGCGCACTCCCAGCCTACGGCACTCTTCTTCTGCAAAAGCGAGGGCTTGCCTGCCAATCCCACCCCCACGGTGTTCTTCGCGTATATACACCTCGTCAATGAAGGCATCGTACCCGCCATACTCGAAACTGAAGCCCAAGGTCAGGATCAGATAGCCAACCGGCACCTCGTCGCGGAGAATCAGCCAAAGCCGACCAAGCGAAGCATTGTCAAGGAACAGAGAGAGCGAAGCACGCCGTGGCTGCTCCTCGAAAGGGAGATGATCGAAAGCACAGTACTCGCGCATGAATTGCACGAGGATCTCGGTATCAGCGGTTGTCGCGATTTTGTACGAGATCGTCATTGTCCTGCCAGTCTCCTACCTCATTCCTCGCTGTCGTATTGGATTAACGAATGCACTTCGGAGGGAGCAAGCCGTTGTCGCCCAGGCAGAAAGGTCAACTCAATAATGAACGCTGCCGCGACAACTTCGCCACGCAACTGCCGCACGAGGGCGATGGCGGCTTCTGCCGTTCCTCCAGTGGCTAACAGATCGTCCACTACCAGCACCCGGCTGCCAGGAGCAAAGGCGTCTTGATGGATTTCCAACGTGTCGGTGCCGTACTCCAGCGAGTAGCTGGCATTGAAAGTTGCTGCCGGCAGTTTGTTCGGCTTACGCACCACGGCAATACCGCAACCCATGGCATAGGCCATCGCCGAGCCAATCAAAAACCCGCGCGACTCAATCCCGAGGATAACGTCAACTTTTCCACGATATTGTGCGACCAGTTGATCAACAGTCGCTTGCCATGCCGGGCCGTGAGCAAGCAGCGGCGTAATGTCGCGAAACATGATGCCGGGCTTAGGAAAATCTGGGACATCACGGATAAAGCTTTTGAGATCGACCATAGTAGACTCCTTATTCATGAAATAGAAAAGAACACCCACACTGGGGTGCATAACAATTTCTTGGCAAGAGCCTTCTCAAACTCTCCCTAGATTCCGGCTTTCGCCGGAATGACGACCGTGCCGCATTCATCATTACCGGGCAAGGCCAGAGGCCGCGACCCGGAATCCAGAATTTTGCTATGCACCCCCACCAGCCGCCGAAGATCACTCGCGCTGCACTGTGCGGCGATCTTGTGGGAGATAGCGCAAAGGATCGCGTGCTAAGTTTTCTTTTCTCACCTCGAAATGAAGGCTCGCTCCAGTGGCGCGTCCAGTTTGGCCGACCTCGGCAAGTTTCTCGCCCTGACGGACCTCTTGCCCTTCCTTCACCAAGTTCGCCTGATTATGGGCATACACCGTGAGGTAGCCGTTCGCGTGGCGGACGATCACGACATTGCCGTAGCCGCGCAGCACGTCGCTGAAAACCACTTTCCCTGCTGCTGCTGCTCGTACCGGTGTTCCCAAAGGAGCGCCGATATCAATACCATCATGAAAGCTGCCGTTCCGTGGTCCGAAACTCGAGGTGACCGGCCCATCAAGCGGCCACGCCAGGAACGAGCGATCAATCTCCGATCCCCCCTCTAGGTGCGGTGTTCGCGAAGATTCTCTCGCTGTCGCTGCACTGCGTCTGGAGGCTGAGGCTCGTGGCTTAGACAACACCGCTGTCTGTCGGACTTGTCCTGCCGGGATGCGTACCTGTTGTCCGACTTCTAATTGATCGGGGTTCGGCAGAGCATTGTGACGAGCTAGTTCTTGGGGAGAGACGCCGTATTTGCGCGCAATGCTGTAGAGAGTATCTCCTGGCCGCACTTGATGGGAAAGCGACTGGCTGCAGGCGGATGCCCACCCGAGGAGCAAGGCCAACGCCCCCACTTGTCGAACCCTTTCCCACCCCTTCACCACTTCCGCCTCTCACTCCAGTCAGACTGACGTTTCGGAAACGCTATTGTCTGAGGTGCTTCTGGCTTTGTCAAGGAACAGCGTCTGCTTTTCCTGCGGCCTCTCGATATCAGGACAATCCGCCATTCTTAAAAAGGGACCGTACCTCTTGGAGTCCTTCATCACCTTTGGCAGCTCGATCTTCGAGCATCCCTTGGCGCGAGGACAGCTCTTCTACCCGATGCTCCATTTTTTCAATGTGCTCAAGCAGCGTAGAAAGCGCACGCGCGAGTGGGTCGGGCAAATTGGCGTGGTCAAGATCAATCACCGGCCGCCCCGATGGCTGATGCTTCCCATCCTCCTTCACGACCTTGCCGGGAATACCCACCACGGTGGAGTGCGGCGGTACGGGATTGACCACGACCGATCCTGCACCAATGCGGCTGTGCCGACCCACGACGATAGGGCCAAGTATCGCAGCACCAGCACCAACGACTACCCAGTCTTCTATCGTTGGGTGACGTTTACCTTTCTCCAAGCTCGTGCCTGCCAAAGAAACGCCTTGATACAGCGTCACATCGTTCCCGACTTCTGCTGTCTCACCGATCACCACCCCCATGCCGTGGTCGATAAACACGCGCCGACCAACGTGAGCACCTGGATGAATTTCAATCCCTGTCAGAAATCGAGACACATGGCTAGTGAAACGAGCCAGCGTCGTCCACCCAGCTTTCCATAGTGGATGCGCGAGGCGATGAAACAAAATGGCGTGGAATCCAGGATACGCGAAAACGACATCCCACTTCGAGCGCACGGCGGGGTCGCGCTCAAAGACGGCTTGGATGTCTTCTCGTATGCGTTGCAGCATCATGCAAATCTTTTACCGTTCGTTGGGACAAACCCTAAAAACTCAACAAAACTTAGAGCGTATTCCGCATCGGCACATCCAGGCCGACAGCCGCTTGTTTCTTATCTTTGTACAGCTTGTACTCAATGCTATCGACGAGAGCTTGCCAACTGGCTTCAATGACGTTGTGCGAAACGCCAACGGTTCCCCAGCGGTCGTGTTCGTCGCCGGATTCGATCAGCACCCGCACGGTTGCTTCAGTGCCGCTTTCGTGTCCACCCAGGACCCGCACTTTATAGTCGTGCAGCTCCATCTTCTCCAACTGGGGATAGAACTTCACCAGAGCTTTGCGCAGTGCCTGGTCGAGTGCGTTGACGGGGCCATTGCCCTGCGCTTCTGAACGCTCCACCGTCCCGCCAGGCCCTTCAATGACGATCACCGCTTCGGACAGTGGGGGCTCATCTTCTTTCCACTTTTCGTCGATCACACGGAAACTGACTAGGCGGAAGTGTCGGACCTGGCCATTC
>SYOC01000386.1 GCA_005804965.1 Pseudomonadota bacterium | reverse complement strand
GCTGACGAGCTGCGGCAGCGAGCAAAAGTCGAGAACGAAGCCCGCGAAGCTGGAATCGATGCCTTCCGGCGCGATCCTGTGAAAACGATCAAAGCTGATCGTGATCTCGATTGGTTGAACCGTATCTCATTTTTCGGTGACGGACGTTTTCGCGTGGAAGGGTTTTACCAGGACCAAGGGTCGGGGGCCAATGCGCGGACTCGCGAACGGGTACGTTTCCGCTTAGGCATGCGAGCAAGAATCAGTGACGAGATTGAAGGCGTGCTGCGCCTCGCTACCGGGACTGCGAATGATCCGATCTCGACCAACCAGAGCTTAGACAACCTGTTCAGCAGAAAGTCGATCAATCTCGATCAGTGGTACTTACAGTTTTCTCCCGGCAAGACCTTCGGATTAGATCGCTGGGAATGGAAACCGCTCACGATCTACGCCGGAAAAATGTCGAACACCTTGTGGAGGCCGCGCGCCGGTGTCGAGTCCGAAATGATCTTCGATGGCGACCTCACCCCTGAAGGCACGGCGGAAAAAATCATGTTCTTTCAGGCTTCAGAAGGTCTCTTGCGACGCTTTGAGTTGAATGCCGTACAGTGGCTTGCTCGCGAATCGAGTCGCGCTGCCGAAGCCATGATCTGGGGTGGCCAGTTCGTCGGGAACTTTCAACTTCATCCCAAAGTCAACATGACCGTGGGAGTGGGCGATTACTACTTCTCCCACGACAGTTTATTCGCCAAAGAGCGGAATGCCAACTCCGAGCTGAAAGTCACCAATGGAGTTAAACTGAGAAACGGCCAAATCCGGAAAGGCGGCTCCTCATTCAGCCCCAGTACTGCGAACCCCATCGTTGATTTCGTGAGCGGCTTTAATATCCTCACCACCGGCGCACAATTTGACATCAATACCGGCTACCCGCAGTGGCCGCTGGGGATCTTTCTCGATTACGCCTATAACACCGAAGCCGGCGGCGGAGACGATCAAGCCATTTGGATCGGCGCTGGGCTCGGGGCTTTAAGAAATCCTGGTGATTTCTCTTTCGCCGCAGCCTGGGGCAGGGTGGAAACCGAGTCTGTGATGTCGATGTTCAGCTATAGCGATTTCGGTCGCGACGGCGGCACCAACGTGCAAGGGCCTTTCCTCGCCGTGAACTACTTGCTCCTTCCTCGTCTCACCTTAACCGCAAAGAACCACTTCGTGTCATTCATCGACCGGCCGAGTGGAGTCTCGAATTCGATGCTGCATCGCTTCCAGTTCGACGCCCAGTTGGCGTTCTAATTCGGCACGGGCGGGATGCCCCCGCCCGTCATGCTCCTGTCATCCGCGTGTAACATTCCTGTAACATTTCAGCCGTAAAGATCTGTCGTGGAGGAAAAGTCTATGAAAAGCAAAACAACTTGGCGCACGACTATCAGCGCCGCTCTTCTTGGTGCCTTTGCCTGGGCAAGCCCCGCCGCTGCCCAAAATGTCGTGCAAGTTGACCCGGCGATTCCGTCGTATCAACCGGTCAGCGGCATCTCCGGCAGCCTGAATAGCATCGGCTCCGACACCCTCAACAACCTTATGACGTTGTGGGCCGAGGGATTTAAGAAGTTTTACCCGAACGTCAACATCCAAATCGAAGGGAAAGGGTCGAGTACGGCACCGCCAGCGATGATTGAGGGGACGGCGCAGCTGGGACCGATGTCGCGACCGATGCGTGGCACGGAAATCGACGCCTTCGAGGCGAAGTATGGCTACAAGCCGACGCCGCTCCGGACTTCACTCGATTCGCTAGGTGTGTTCGTACATAAAGACAATCCCATCAAGGGCCTGACCATGGCCCAGGTCGATAGCATCTTTTCCAAGACCCAGCGCTGTCGAGGTGCCAACGCCACCACTTGGGGACAGGTTGGGGCGGATAGCGCCTGGGCGGGTTCTCCCATCAGTCTGTACGGACGTAATTCCGCGTCTGGCACCTACGGCTTTTTCAAGGAGCACGCGCTGTGCAATGGCGATTATAAAGACACAGTCAAGGAACAGCCCGGGTCCGCTTCCGTCGTACAGGGCGTCAGTGAAGATCGCAATGCTGCTGGATATAGCGGTATCGGTTATATGACCTCCGGCGTCCGCATCGTACCTCTGGCGGCAAAAGCGGGCGGGTCGCACTTCGACGCCACTTACCCAAATGTCGTGAGCGGCAACTACCCACTGAGTCGGTTTCTTTTCGTCTACATCAATCGCGAGCCAGGCAAGCCTGCGGATCCACTCGTCCGGGAGTTCGCTAAATTCGTGTTCAGCAAGGAAGGTCAAGAAGTCGTCATCAAGGACGGATACTATCCTCTGACGGCAAAGATTGCTCAGGAAGAAGCCGCGAAAATCCAATAAGAGCTGAGTGCTCTCCTGCTTCAGCAGGAGAGCACTCAGGTGAGGACAAGAGGCCGCTCCTCTGTCTTCACTCCAACGCGTTCTCCCCAGCGCTGCAAAAGCCCGCTACGAGGCTGCGGACAACACCTTCAAGAAAGCCAGGATCACGCTATGCCAGACACCCAAACGATCGAAAGACAAGAGACGAGGCTGGCGAAAAAGACCGGCAGCCGTCTCCAGCTGGAGTCGAGCAAGGCACGCACACGGTGGAAAAAAATAGCGGATCGGGCTGCCGGTGTCGTCATTACAACTGGCGGGGTGGCGATCATTCTGAGCGTAATCGCTATTTTGTTCATTATCGTTGCTGAGTCGCTGCCCCTCTGGAAAGATCCAGTTGCCACGCCCTTACCTACGGTAGACTTGCAGCAAGTGACCGGGCGAGCGCTCGCGTTCGGTGTCGATGAATATCAAGAGATCGCCTACGCAGCGACATCGAAGGGAACTGTCGAGCTGGTCTCCTTAACTGATCTGAGCCTTCTGCAAAGCTATCCTATCAAGGGATTGCAGAACCAGAACATCACCGCTGCATTTCGTGACGATCTGAACAGCGTGATCGTGGTCGGCACTTCCGGTGGTGCTGCCATTCCTTTGCGGGTGAGCTTTACCTCGAAATTCGTGGACGGCAAGCGGTCACTGACGCCCAACATCAGTGAAGGCAAACCGCTGCAAATCGACCCGCAGGGGCGCTCCATTACCCAACTTGCCTATGCGGAGGAAGAAGGCAAGCGCAATATCGCCGCCTTGGTCGGCCCACGCACGTTGCTCTTTTATGCGCAACGAGAAAAGAGTTCGCTACTCGGAGAAGGCGAACTCGAAGAATTTCGAGCGGACCTGTCTTCTACGCTCACAGCCGACCTGACAACACTTACGTTGGATAGATATTTGACCGTCCTCCTGGCTGGAACGGCGACAGGCGAAGTCCAGCATTGGCGGGTCGAAGAGCCGGAGAACCCGACTTTCGTGGACACTTTCGCACCAGCCACATACAAAAAAGCCGGGATCAGTGCGCTGGGTTGGGTCTTGGGAGATCGCTCGGTCATCGTCGGGGATACTGCTGGCGGCGTCAGCGTGTGGTTCCCGGTGCGCGAAGCTCCAGGCTCGCAAATTGCCCCTTACCAACAAATACATGTTCTGAGTTCCCATACCGCGCCAGTCACGGCGATTGCGCGTTCGCCGCGTGACAAGGGGTTTCTGACGGCTGATGCTGCGGGAACGATTCTCTTGCATCACTCAACCTCTGAACAGACCCTCTTGGAGTTACCTGCGAGCAAGGCGGCGCTCCCGCTCCTGGTGTTCGCTCCCAAGGCGAACGGCATCCAATCCGTCGATGCGCAGGGGCAACTTTTTCGCTGGGAACTGTTTAACCCACACCCAGAAATCAGTCTCAAAGCGTTGTTCGGGAAGGTATGGTACGAAGGCTACGACCAACCAGAATATACGTGGCAGTCGAGCAGCGGCAGCGATGAATTCGAACCAAAGTTTAGCCTCACGCCGCTGGCCTACGGCACCTTCAAGGGAACGTTCTATGCGCTCTTGCTCGCGGTGCCCCTGAGTCTCTGTGCGGCGCTGTACACCTCGCAATTCCTCCATCCGAGTCTGCGCAACACGCTCAAGCCTACCGTGGAGGTGATGGCGGCGCTCCCCAGCGTCGTGCTGGGCTTCTTCGCCGGATTGTGGCTAGCACCGGTAGTCGAGAAGATTGTCCCTGCGGTCTTCTTAATGCTTCTCATCCTACCGCTGGCGACTCTCGGAGCTTCCTTTGCCTGGCGCTTGCTGCCGCTCTCCTTGCGCAGCCGCCTCAAACCTGGGACTGAACTCTTCTTCCTCGCCCCGGTGTTGGTCGGTGCTGTCTATGTGTGTGTCAGCCTGAGCGGCTGGATGGAGGCCACGTTTTTTGCCAACAACTTCCCTCAGTGGCTCTATGACACCACCGGCGAACGCTACGATCCACGCAACTCGCTGGTAGTCGGCTTCGCCATGGGCTTTGCCGTCGTTCCCATCATCTACACCATTAGCGAAGACGCCTTTTCCAATGTCCCCCAGCACCTTATCTCCGGTTCCCTGGCGCTGGGCGCAACACGGTGGCAGACGGCGCTGCGCGTTGTCTTACCTACAGCCAGCCCGGGATTGTTCTCCGCCGTCATGATTGGCTTTGGGCGGGCGGTGGGAGAAACCATGATTGTGCTTATGGCGACCGGGAACACGCCGGTGATGGACTTCAGCATGTTTAATGGGTTTCGCGCTTTGTCGGCAAACATCGCCGTGGAAATTCCCGAAGCGCCGCACGGCAGCACCCTCTATCGCGTCTTGTTTCTTGCGGCATTGCTGCTATTCATCTTGACATTCATGGTGAACACGGCGGCTGAAATCGTGCGCCAACGGCTGCGCGAACGGTACAGCAAGATCTAAAGGAGCATCTGTGTTCAAAGGCTTTTGGAAAAGCGGCGACCCTTTTATCTGGTTGACTGGTGGCGCATTAGCCTTCAGCCTCATCATGATCCTCTCGCTCATTGCGATCGTGGCCATGAACGCTCTGGGCTTCTTCTGGCCGCGGGAGATTACCCTGGTTCGCTTGCACGACGGTGGAGAGGCGCTCGGACACGTGACCGCCCATGAGCCGATACCGACTGCCACTGGAGAAGATAGCCTGCGCTATCGCACCCAGTTCCAGGTGGGAAACCGTGACCTCTATGGCGCGGACTTTCGTTGGATTGAGGACGAGAAGATTGCCGAGCGTTCACAACCGGCGGAGGCGATCTACTTCGAACGCTGGGAATGGGGACCGCTCTTTGGGTCCATCAAGGCGATCAAGGATGGCGAGACCGTTATCGCCGAAGGCTTTCAGGCCGGATGGGAGAAGTTCCGCGAGTTACATCCTCAGACCCAAGAACGTCTTGACCGCATTGCCGACATCGAGAAAAAAGCGATCGGTGCGATCAATGCCCAGATCGAACGGCTCCGCCTAGAAATGAAAGGCGTGGCTAGGCAGAGCGCTGACTCCATTCAGGCAGCCGCCCGCACCGCTGAGTTAGAAAAAGAAGTCCAAACTTGGCAAGTGCAATACGAAGAGAAATCCAAGGAGTTGCAAACGCTACGTCAGGAGAATAACCGCTACCGCATCGTCGTGCAGGCTGCCGGCGGACGCGAGAAAGACATGCCGCTCGCTGGCATCGTGCGTGCGTTTCTCCCGAACCAAATGCACTGGGGCCAGCGGATGGCGCTGTATCTGACGCGGTTGTGGGAGTTCATCTGGGAAGACCCCCGCGAATCCAACACTGAAGGCGGGGTCTTCCCGGCGATTTTCGGCACGGTCATGATGGTGCTCATTATGAGCATGATCGTCGTGCCGTTCGGCGTCATCGCCGCCTTGTATCTGCGTGAGTACGCGAAACAAGGTCCACTCGTGCGTGCGGTCCGCATCGCCATTAACAACCTCGCTGGCGTGCCCTCCATTGTGTTTGGCGTGTTCGGGCTGGGGTTTTTCGTCTACCTGATCGGCGGCAATATCGACCAAATGTTCTACCCGGAAGCCTTACCGACACCGACCTATGGCACGGGTGGTATTTTGTGGGCATCGCTGACGTTGGCGCTGTTGACTGTTCCTGTTGTCATCGTGGCGACCGAGGAATCCCTTTCTTCCATTCCTCGCGAGTGGCGCGAAGGCTCATTGGCGCTTGGTGCCACCAAATGGGAAACCATCAGGAAGATCGTGTTGCCGGGGGCACTGCCAGGGATTCTGACCGGGGCGATTTTGTCCATGGCCCGAGGCGCGGGCGAAGTCGCGCCCCTCATGATTACCGGCGTGGTCAAACTTGCCCCCACGCTCCCTGTGGATTTACACGCTCCCTTCTTTCATTTGGAACGCAAATTTATGCACCTGGGGTTTCATATTTACGATGTCGGGTTCCAGTCACCGAATGTGGAGGCGGCGAAGCCGATGGTGTTTACCACCACCCTGCTGCTCATTTTCATCATCATCGCGCTCAACCTAACCGCTATCGCCGTGCGCAATCGCTTGCGCAGCCGTCTTCGTTTCGGCACTTTTTAAGGTATTCTACAACCTATGGAGAACTACCCCCCCACGCATGCGCACGCGGTCTCCGTCCCGCAGGCTTCTTCGCCAAGCAACGGGCAAGGGAGCCCCTCGCCAATCATGATGGATGACATTGAGATCCAGATCCGCTCTTTGTGTTTGGATTATGGCAGCAAACGCGCACTCCATGACATCGACATGGATATCATTCGCCATAAAGTCACGGCTTTCATCGGTC
>SYOC01000385.1 GCA_005804965.1 Pseudomonadota bacterium | reverse complement strand
GCGGTGGCTCCTGGTATTGCCGAAGCACTTATCGCCACCGCAGTTGGACTATTTGCCGCCATTCCCGCTGTCATGGCGTATAATTACTTCTCTCGCCAAGTCAAAGTCCTGACCTTCGACATGGAAAACTTTTTAGCGGAATTTCTTAACATTGCCGAACGCCACTTTCTGTAGACCTCGGTGTTTGACCGGCGCAGGATTCTTTACATGGCTTTTGACCAGCACGATCGCGACGATATTTCCCAGATCAACATCACCCCTCTTGTCGATGTTATGCTGGTGTTGCTGGTGATCTTCATGGTCACTGCTCCTATCCTCCAGCAAGGTGTGAGTGTCGATCTCCCTGAAGTCACGGCTGCTCCTCTGGTCGGTTCCGAAGAACAATTGCTCGTCGTGGTGAATCGTGAGGGCAAAGTCCAGCTCAACGACACTCCGTTGCCCATGGAAGAATTGCATCGCAAGCTCAATGCTATTATGCGGGTGAAGCCAGATCGTCAGGTGTATCTGCGTGCCGATAAAAACGTTCCGTATGGAAGAGTGGTCGAGGTAATGGCTGCCGTGCAAACTGCCGGTGTACGGAAGCTAGGTATGGTGACTGAGCCTTTGAAGGATGAATAATGGCCCTTCGTCCTCGTGATGAGCCTAGGGAAAATAAACGTTTGCGCCGGATGATCTTCGTTTCGGCGATCATCCATGTCGCAGTCATTGTCTGGCTTGTCGCCGGAGCTTCTTTCGGTCGCTCCGAATTGCCTCGTTCCGTTGCTTTTACTGTAGACCTCGTCAATCCTGCAGCTTTGGGGACAAATCTTCTTGGTGGCGGTAAGAATCAGCCACGGACGGAGCCGCTACCTGTTGCTCTTAAAACACCACCTGCTATTGCTCAGCCGCTCCAGCCCAAAGTTGCCCTGCCTCCGCCGCCAGTCGTGAGAAAAGAGGAACCCAAGGCACCGGTGCCGCTGCCGGTGAAAGAAAAGCCTGTCGAGGTTCCGCCAGCGAAGCCTGTCCCTGAAAAGGTACAGGTGCAGGAGAAGCCACCCGAGGCGAAGAAACCAGAGATCAAGCCAGAGCCGAAAAAGGTGATCGCGAAAGCAGAAGAGCCAAAACCGGAAGCGAAAAAGCCTGAGCCGAAGACGCCGCCTGAGAAGGTGGAACCCAAAAAAATAGAGAGCAACAAGCCACCACTGCCGCAAACTGCGATCAAGCCGAAAAAAGAAGAGCCGCAACCAGAAGTAAAGAAGCCAGAAACGAAACCTGCCTCGGTGCCTCCTCAACTACCGAAGGTGGCTACCCAAAAGGCGGTGCAAGAAAAGCCGGAGAGCACAGCTACTGCTGAAGAGCGGGACCGCCAGATTGCTGCCGCGCTCGAGCGAGTGCGGTCGCAAGTCCAACCACCGAAAGGAAGTGAGAAACAGGAGGCCGCTACCGACGAGGTTAAGGGGAAAGGACCTGTAACCAAAGGTGGCGAGGCTGGTGAGGGTGGTGGTGGGGTCCTCCGCGGGCTCGAGTTCATTATGTACACGCAACAGCTTCAACAATTGGTCCAAGAAAGCTGGATCGTAACGGAAAAAAACCCTGAGCTTGTGGCCACGGTCAGTTTCAAGATTGAACCAGATGGTGCCGTTCAAGAAATCGAGTTGAGCACTCCCTCTGGGGATGTGGCGTTTGACCAGTCTGTGTTGCGTGCCGTGCGCAAAGCCGCACCTTTCCCGCCACCGCCGGTGTCCTATGCGGAAGAGTTTGCTGCGCAAAAGATCGTCATGAATTTTGGTGGAGAAGGACGGGTCAATTAGTCCTATGAAGAATAGTGGAGGAATGGTGAGCCGAGGTGTAGTCCCGTGTGTCCTTGCCGTCCTCCTTGTCTGCGGCTTCGCAACACAAGGAGCGGCGCAAATTCGCATTGATGTCCCAGAACCCGGTGGCGCTGGTTTGCCGATAGCTCTCGTGCCGCTCAAACAACACGAAGGGGAAGGATCGCAACGGCTGGGAGAGGACTTTGCAGATATTATCACCCGTGATCTGGACTTGTCGGGGCTGTTTCGTCCGATTGACCGTGACGCTTATATCGAGGGACCTGAGGGGGCGAGTCTGAACACGATTAACTTTCACAATTGGAAGACGATAGGGGCGCTCGCTCTCGTCAAAGGAGGACTGTGGCTCGACGAGAACGGTTTGACTGTTGAAGCCCGACTCTTTGATGTCGCGCAGCAGAAAGAGCTGGGAGGGAAGCGGTATCGGGGCGAGCGAAAAGATTTGCGTCGTATGGCGCATCGCTTTGCCGACTACATCATGCTGCTCCTCACTGGAGAAGCCGGCCCTTTTAGCGCGAAAATCGCTTTTGTTTCGAATCGTGGCGGAAGGGCAAAAGAACTCTTCGTTACCGACTTGACGGGAACGGAGATCGTCCAAGTAACCAAAGATCGTCGTATCAACCTGGGGCCAAGTTGGGACCCGACCGGCTCTGTTCTTGCGTATACGTCCTATAAGCAGGGCGGACCGTATCCCTACCGATTCGATTTGCTCAGTGGCCAAGGCTCGCGTCTTTCTTCTCTAGTCGGGTACAGCAGCCGCTGGTCGCCGGATGGCTCGCTGATCGCCGCGAGTTTGGAGCAGGATGGAGACCTCGACCTCTTTCTGCTCTCTCCTGAAGGGAGAACCGTTCGTCGCCTTACGGAAAATTCGGAGATCGATGTTTCCCCGGCGTGGTCGCCGGATGGACAGAAAATTGCGTTCTGCTCGAATCGGAGTGGGAGTCCGCAAATTTATATCATGAGCGTGAATGGTGGCAGTGTGCGCCGCCTGACGTTTACCGGCAACTATAACACCTCTCCCGCATGGTCGCCGAAAGGAGACCTGATCGCTTATGCCAGCCGCGCCGGTGGATTCCGCATCATGTCTATCCGTGCGAGTGGCGGCGAGCCTCGCGAAATAGCACCAGGAGAAGATCCTTCCTGGTCGCCCGATGGACGGTACCTTGTGTTCAGCTCGCGAGGCAGGTTACGCATTGCTAGCAAGGATGGGCGGAGCGTCAAACAATTGACTGGTGGGGGGGGAGATGATACTAGTCCGGCGTGGTCGGCTCGCCTTGAGTGACCCTGCACCTAGAGGAAGGAAAGTTGAGGAAAAATGCAGACTTTAAGAACGTGGTGTTGGCGGGTCAGTGGTATTTTCCTTATTGCCCTGACGATAACGGGTTGTCCAAAACAAACTCCTCCACCTAACGCGGGGGGAAGCGGTATGGATGGTGGCGGAAGCGGTGGAAGCGGCACCGGCATCGGCGAAGGTAACTTGCCCGGTGGGGCACCTGCCGATAGTGGCCAACGCTTGGAAGAGCGCATGGCTGGCCAAGGAGAAAGCGGCCCGCTCCAAGATGTCCAATTTGCCTTCGACTCGTACGAAATTTCCGCAGAGGCACGAGAGGTTTTGCAAACCAATGCTGATTGGCTACGCAGGAACTCTCCCGTCAAAGTTGAAGTAGAAGGGCATTGCGATGATCGCGGCACGGTTGAGTATAACCTTGCTCTCGGCGCGAAGCGAGCGAAAGCTGCACGCGATTATCTTGTGTCGCTGGGTATTTCCGCTGACCGACTCTCGACGATTAGTTATGGTGAGGAAGTCCCTCTTTGCCGTGATTCATCTGAGGAGTGTTGGCAGCAAAATCGCCGCGCCCATTTTCTTGTTCTTGCTCGCTAAGTTGATGACAACGGCAGTATCGTGAACAATATTCGTCTTGCATTTCTCCCTATCGTGCCGCTCCTCCTGTGGGTCAGCGGCTGTGCCACCCAAACCGACCTCCAAGCCGAACAGCGCGCCCGCGAGTCGCTCCGTGCGCAAATTGTGGCGGATAGTCGCTCTTCAGTCGATGAGTTGCGTCGCGAGGTGCAGAAAGTCCGCGGTGAAGTGGAAGATCTGCGGCGGCGGCTTGATCGCTCAGCGAAAGAGCGAGTCGGCACTGGGCCGCAGATCAAGCTGCTTGATGATCGCTTGGCGGTCCTTGAGAAGCAATTTAAGGCCCGTCTCGAAGCGCCGCCGCCTCCAGCCTACCCCTCAGCAGCAACTCCTTACCCCATGCCAGAGGGAGGCCCTGGGCAGCCTCCGGCTGAAGCCGGAAGTTTGCCGCTAGAAGGCCCCCCGCTGCCACCGACATCCTCTTTGCCTGGACCTGTCTCTGGCAGCCGAGAAGCGCTTGCCTTGGCAAAAGAAACTGTAGAAATCCAGGACGAGTACAAAATGGGTTGGCAAGCTGTGCAAGATCGGCAATACGATAAAGCCGTGCAGCAATTCCGGGCGTTCCAGCGCCGCTATCCAAGCTCGGAAATGTCAGACGATGCCCAATACTGGATTGGCGAGAGTTACTTCAGCCAAAAGGATTACAATCGAGCCATTCTCGAATTCAATGACGTTCTCAAATACCGTAAAGGAGACCGGGTCCCTGCTGCCTTGTTGCGGCAAGCCCAAGCGTTCATTGAGATCGGCGATAAAACCGATGCTCGTTTGATTCTACAGAAACTGCTCAACGACCATCCGAGTTCAGAGCAGGCGCGAGACGCGAGAGACCTTCTTACGAAAGTCCGCTAGCGCGTCTGCCCCTCGTGAGGAGCGAGGGGAACGAGTTGCATGGAGATTATCCGTCATATTGATCGCTGTTTTGCCTTCCCGCATCCCGTGGTGAGTCTTGGGAACTTCGACGGCGTTCATGTCGGCCATCAAACGATTCTCCGCCGGTTAGTGCAGGAGGCACGTCGCTGTCAAGGGACGGCATGTGTTGTCACATTTCACCCGCACCCGCTCGTGGTGCTACGGCCGGAACATCCACTCGCACTCATTTGTAGCGTCCGAGAAAAACTGTCCATCTTTTCTTCACTTGGCGTGGACAAAGTTTTTCTTCAGCGGTTCACGCCGGCGTTTGCGGCTCTTCCTCCGGAAGAATTCGTGCAGCGCTATTTGGTAGAAAAAATGCACGTCGAGAAGGTCATTGTTGGGCATAGCGTGAGTTTTGGCCGCCAGCGGGCTGGAAACGCCGCTATACTCCAAGAGTTAGGCAAACAATACGGCTTTGCCGTTGAAATCATTGGCCCGGTGAAGAAGGATGATCTCGAAGTGAGCAGCTCTGCGGTGCGTCTCTTGCTGAGCGAGGGGAACATGCGGACTGTGGCCAGTACGCTTGGGCGTTGCTACACGCTGAGTGGGCGGGTCGTAAAAGGATTTCAACGGGGTCGGACCATTGGATTTCCGACGGCAAATTTACGCCCTCGTGAGAATGTGCTTTTGCCGAATGGCGTGTATGCTGTGATGGTCGAAGTCGAGGGACAGACCCTGCCGGGTGTCGCCAATATTGGGATGAATCCGACGTTTTCCTTACAACACAAAACTCTGGAAGCCCATCTTTTCGATTTCTCGGGTGATCTGTATGGACGACGCGTCACGGTGAGCTTCGTCGAGCGATTGCGGGGTGAACGGAAGTTCCCTTCAGTTGATGAATTAGTGAAACAGATTCAAGAAGATGCACGGCAAGCCCGTGTGCTGCTGCTTGCTCCTCAGCCCTAACACGCTGAGATAGATGCGTGTCTTGTGCCTCGTCTCTCTTCTTCGCCGCTCTCGTCAGCAGGCAATACGCCGGGTGGCACATCTGCTTCTCTATCGGTTCTGCGCAAATGCTTCCTTGCCTCCACAACTGTCGATGGCCAACGCCTGGACGTGGCGCTTGCCCAGCTCACCGACGAAACTCGCTCGCAGATCAAAGTGCTTATTAATGAACAACGTGTATGGGTCGATGGCGTGCTCAGGAAAGCCAGCCATCTCGTGAGTAGCGGCGAGCGCATTGAGATATTACCGTTGCCCTCTGTTCCCACGACGACGGAACCGCAGGATATTCCTCTAGAGATCTTGTATGAGGACGAATCTTTTGCTGCGATCAATAAACCGCCGGGCATGGTGGTGCATCCCGCCCCCGGGCAGTGGCGTGGAACGGTGGCCAATGCTTTGTTGTTTCGGTGGGGATGGCACGATGGGGCTGAAGCCTTGCGTCCAGGGATTGTCCACCGTCTCGACAAAGATACCTCCGGCGTGTTGTTGATCGCCAAGAATCGACAGATATTAGAGCGGCTCTCTCATGCGTTCAAAGAGCGACAAGTCCACAAAACTTATCTTGCTATCGTATGTGGACGGCTTGTGACGACAACAGGAACTATTGCATTGCCGATTGGTCGTCATCCCATCGATCGCAAAAAAATGGCCGTGCGTGTTCATGGTGGACGCGCAGCTCTCAGCCGTTACCAGAAAATTGCAGAAACGAGCGGGATTTCTTTGCTTCACCTCTTTCCCGAAACTGGACGCACCCATCAGCTCCGCGTGCATCTTGCTGCCATTGGGCACCCTATCGTCGGGGACAAAGTATATGGAGGAACGAGGGGAAGTGGCGGCGCGAATGACGCACTCGTACAGACATTTCCCCGCCAAGCGCTGCATGCCGAGAGCATTGCCTTGTGTCACCCGGTTACCGGTAAGAACCTGACGATTCGCGCTCCCTATCCTGCGGATCTTCTGTCCTTGCTAGCCCTTTTCCCTGAGAGCACGATGGGAGAGGAACGAGGACGACTTCCGGTTGACGGGAAAAAAGAGATCAATTATCATTAGAACGCAATTTCCAAAAAACGGAGAATTGTCTCTCCGTTCATTTCGTTTCCATCCGTCGAACGCCTTTTGCCTTCAGCTCAATGCGGGTGTCCAGTACCCGTCTTGTCCGTTGCACTCAAGGCCCCTTCGTGATGGGAGGGTGGGGGGTCCCATCAGCTATTGCATCAAATCAGGGAGGATCCGCTATGGGTCGGACGGCCGTACGAAACAACGGTGGTAGTCAGATCGAAATCACCGAAGCACGCGACGCTCGCGTCGATGTTGCACCGGAGGAAGAAACCGGCCTAAATCTCAAAGCCCTCAAAGAAAAAAAGATTGGTGAGCTGGCGCAGATTGCCCGCGACTTTAACGTCGAGGGGGCATCGAGCATGCGCAAGCAAGATCTGATCTTCGCTATTCTGCAAGCCCAAGCGGAACAAAGTGGCTTCATCTATGGCGAAGGCGTGCTTGAAATCCTTTCCGACGGCTTTGGGTTTCTGCGCTCCCCGGACTACAACTATCTCCCTGGCCCAGACGATATTTACGTCTCTCCCAGTCAAATCCGCCGGTTTAATTTGCGCACCGGAGATGTAGTAGCCGGTCAAATTCGCCCGCCG
>SYOC01000384.1 GCA_005804965.1 Pseudomonadota bacterium | reverse complement strand
GATTCGCCTGCCCAGCGGACTCACCTAAGCGCACGATGCGTGCCTCGACCTTTGCCGGGGTGATGTCGAGCAGTCCGACCGTTCCGAGACGGGTGGACCACAGATGCGGATGTGTAGGGCTGCCGGTGTTCATCTGCAACACACCGTCGCGGTAGTCCAGCCGCTCAAAGTGGGTGTGCCCGGTAATCATGACGTCCGCGTGCTGCCCTTTGAGGTGATAACGTTTCAGTTCGTCAATCGGACGCTCCTCTGGCTCCATGTCGTGGATCATCGCCAGCCGCCAGCCTTCGAGGTCGAGCCAGTGGATGTCCTGCACGCGCGGATCGTCCCAGCCGCTATCGTTATTACCACGCGCGGCCAGCGTCGGCGCGATGCCGCTGAGCCAATCGAGGATACGCGGCGAGACGATGTCGCCGCCGTGGAGAATCAGATCCACGCCGGTGAAGACCTCGCGCACTTCGTCCCACAAATCACGGATGGTGCCGGGAAGATGAGTGTCGGTTAACAGGCCAATACGCATAAAGCGCTCTCCTTTCTAGCTCCTTGGCACGATTTGCATCCGGCAAGGACAAAGGACAGGGCAACGGGACATTCACACAGAGAGGACCTCTTGCTTAGTGGCCTCGACGATCTCCTGCGCCACTTTCTCCACTTGTCCGGAGCGAATCACGCGAACGTGAGAGAGGTTGGTAATCACAGAAGAGTCGGATCGCTCATTGATGATGACTGGAATCACGCGTTTGCCTTGCCCGAGCGCCATACCCAACTCGAACAGGACATTAGGGCGAGGCGTGCCTTCGTTCAGAATCGCCACAAGGGCATCGCTCTCGATAAGGGCGGTCTTCACTTGTTCTTCCCAAGGTATCCCTGGATGCAATTCGTCTTCGGCCAGCCACGCTTGGAGTCCTCGGACTTTAAGTTGATCCACAAGATTCTTCGCCCATTCTTTATCGGCGCGAGCATGGGAGATGAAAACCTTCATGACGCTATATCCTTTCGCTTTGCCGCGCGACTCGCTCAGCCAGCTCAGTAAAGTAACGATCCGCATTGTTCAGCGAAAGCAAATTTCGCTCTTTCAAGGCCGCTGGAATATTCGCCCGCTCCTGAAATTCTGTGGCCGTGAGACCAAGCAACAGGACAATGATAGGAATTCCTCTCAGCCAAGCAGCACCGATTTCAAGCCAGACATAAGGCCGCTGCAAAGCTCATGGCGTGACAAGCACCACAAATTCGTTCGCTCGTCGCAAAGCTTCGAGAATGTCCTGCTCGAATCGCGCTCCGACGGCAATCTGGGTTTCATCCAGAAACGTCTCTGCCCCGACGGCTTGGCACTCGGCTGAGATCTTTCTCGCGATCCAAGTATCCTCTCCACTATGGCTGACGAAGACAAGGTAACTCATGCCCCGTATCCCCTAGCTTGCTAGCCTTTGCGTTTCAATAGGTAGCTGGCATTCCTGTACTTCTCCATCGAAAAGCTGTACAGCATACGCGCCCGCCGTCTCCCTCGGCGTCACTACACGATACGGCTCGGTGCCGCGAAAATGCACGCCGACACCATCGTCAATAGCAATGCCAGGAACAATGTGCTGGTCGAGCAAGAGCTGGTGGTAGAATGGGCGACGATCTGCTTCGCCATCATAATGCGGGCAGCAGCTACCAGGGAGAAACCCGAGACAGTCCAGTGGGACAAGCACCTCAGCCAGCGAGTCGGTTACGCCTTGCTCGAACCAACAGATAGCACCAGCGCTTCCGCCCGCCAGAACAATGCCCGACTCCCAGGCTTCGCGCAGAATCTCAGGCAGACCCCACTCGCGCCAGACAGCCAGCATGCTGCGGGTGTTGCCGCCGCCGACCCAGATCACATCCTGGCTCAAGAGCAAAGACCGCAGATCGCGCGGGGTGCGACGGAAGAAGACGAGGTGCGAAAGCTTGCACGGCAACTGCGAAAGGCTGGTGTAGAAGCGCAGCAGCGAAGCGTCCGAGTCGCCGTTCGCGGTGGGAACGAAACATATTGCCGGTTCTGTCGTGCGCGCCTGATTGAGGACGTAGCGATACAGTGCGCGTGTTTGCGCGTCAGTGAGAAACCCACTGCCGCCGATGGCGATGATGTGGCGTTGGTCGTGTTCACTCATGTCTTTCTTCCTTGCACGTCCCGCAGGAGTATCCGAGTCAATCAGGGGTCGTCATGGTTCGCCTAGACCTACACCACACACCTGCAATGGCTTTCTGATGACGATAGAGCGGATGCGCCTCCCATATGGGCAAGCCAGCGACGATCTCCAGGCGTATCCCCAGTTCGTCCGCACGCAGAAATTTTGCATCCATAGCGGGTTCCCTACTCTTGCCCTAGGGGAGGTTATCAAGGTCGGCGAGATCCTTGTGCCTCCCGCTCGCCTTTTTGTTGATCTTGAGGTGCCGCAGGCTGATGAAATCCACTGGAACGTCATCGACAACATCACGGGTCCGCTGAGTATAACATTCTTCAAAAGCAACACCGTCAATTGTCGTCAGGATCTCGAGACGCAAGGGAGGAACCCCAAGTCGGATAATTTGCCGTTCTTGCAAGAAAAGATCAGGTGCTAGTCCTGGGACGTTGAAGCCGAATTCTTTGAGGACGGCTACCACCTTGTCGGCGTTCGAGGGGTGGAGGGCTACCCAGATGTCAATATCAGCAGTCGGCCGAGGATAGCCATAGTACGCAACGGCATAGCCACCGATAAGCAGATATTTAACGTCGTGGGAGTTGAGCAACTTCAAGAACTCTTTGAAGTCTGGCGGAATCTGGATCATAGCCATAAGCACTCTGACGCAGGTGTTCTAACGCCTGTAGTCGTTCTGCGGGCGTTCTGGAAAACCACCACGCTTTCTCATCCGACTCATCATAAAGTGAAGCGACTGAGAAAGCGGTTTTATCCATCTTGGTGAGCAAATCCTCAATGTCCATATCTCACTCGGATTGACAGCTTTACTCTCATGGGGCTTGACCTTCCCTGTTGGTCAACGGCAACTAGAGGAAAGGCGTACGGCTCCTTCGGCGACCTGCTATGCCTTCTGCTCAACCTTGATCCCCAACGCTTTCTGCGTTTCCGGTGGCAAGCCGCTAGGGTCCATGAGCATGCCGTACAGCTTTGACCAATGCGTGTGCGCTAGTTGATGCAAGGCGAACGAGGTCTGCATCGCCTGCACCCGGCCTTGAGCATCTTCGGCCACGTTCACCGCCTCTTTCGTCAGTTTGAGCGCAAACAACGCTTTCTTAGCGATCTTCTGCGCCATGGCCAGCGCGGCATTTTGCAGGTGGTCGCGTGGCACGATTTGGTTGACCATCCCCAGTTGCTTGGCCTCTTCGACCGAGAGCCAATCCGACGTGAACAGCATTTCCTTGGCTTTACGTGCGCCCACTTCCCAGGGGTGCGCGAAGAACTCCACACCACCGATACCAAAGCTTACGACAGGATCGCAGAACTGCGCGTC
>SYOC01000383.1 GCA_005804965.1 Pseudomonadota bacterium | reverse complement strand
GTGTAAGCATGGAGGCATCCTAATGACGATTCTCAGTTGGATGTTTTTTATAGGATCGATCCTGGTTTTATCGCTAGGTCTTTCTATCTACTACCAAGACAAGAAAGACGCCCAGCACCGGAAAAAGTGAGTGTTCTCTTGTCACAACCCGGCACCCGAAAAATAGCAAACTCAGCTCGGCTCTTGACTCGCTCAAGATAGAGGAGCGTCCATGGCCCAACTCAGCGAACCAGAGTCCCTGCCCATCCCGTTCACGCTTCACCTCAAAGCAGTGCAGCTCAGTGAAGAGCAGTTCTTACGCCTTTGCGAAGAGAATTCGGAGTTACGTCTCGAACTGACTGCCCAAGGGGAGCTGATTATTATGCCGCCAACGGAGATAGCAACCGG
This sequence comes from Pseudomonadota bacterium, assembly GCA_005804965.1. Taxonomy (GTDB): domain Bacteria; phylum Desulfobacterota; class Binatia; order Bin18; family Bin18; genus SYOC01. The sequence goes on along the minus strand of SYOC01000383.1, from coordinate 7,058 downwards.
GAAACGCAACAGTCGTCTGACTCGGCATTTGGATATCTGGGCGGAAGCGGACAGTAGCGGCTTTGCCTGCGATTCCTCTACGCTTTTCACCTTGCCGAATGGCGCAAAACGCTCGCCGGACGCCTCGTGGGTACGGCAGGCGCGATGGGATGCGCTTTCCCCAGAAGAAAAAAAAGGGTTCGCTCGTATTTGCCCAGACTTCGTCATAGAACTCCGCTCGCCCACCGACCGTTTGCCCGATCTCCAGAGCAAAATGCAAGAATATATCGTGAACGGAGCGCAGCTAGGATGGTTGATCGATCCGTTCGAACGACGGGTGTACGTCTATCGCCCTGACCAACCAATGGAAGAGCTAGTCGATCCGACTGTGCTCAGCGGCGATCCGGTCTTACCAGGATTTGCCCTGCCTGTGCACGAACTCTGGTGAAAATGAGAATCCAAAAGCCAGGAGACAGCACTCAGAAGAAAAGGAAAGGCTCCTGCTCCTCATTCTGACTTCCTGCCTTCCTCACCAGATCTTCCCGGGATTCAGAATCCCTTTGGGATCGAACACCTGCTTGATGCCCTTCATCAGCTCCAGTGCCTCGCCATGTTCTTGCTGCACATATTTGCGGCTACCAAGACCGATGCCGTGCTCACCTGAAGCCGTTCCGCCAACGGATAAGACAAAGGCGACGACTTCATCTTTCGCCTGATTGGCAGCAGCCCAGCGCACGGTGTCTGCTGGATCTTCACGCAACAGTGCGTGCAAAATGCCAATCCCCGCATGGCCGAAGGTATGAAGAAGAACGTCATGCCTCTCGGCGATAGCGTAACTTTCCTCGACCACATCTGGCAGGCGTGAAATCGGAAACCCCATGTCGGTGCGAATCGTTTTCGCTTGTGGGTTGAGCGCCTGAATCGCCCGGGTAGTGAAGTGGCGCACTTCCCAAGGATGTCGTCCGTCAGGAAGCGAGATCAATCTGCCATCTTGCTCTTCGCACAGTGCGGTGGCAGTGGCAAAGACTTCATCCACCATCTGGGCAGACCCATGCACCTCGACAAACAACGATGGTTGTTCGAGCAAGCCAAATCCTTGAAAACGGTTGAGTGCGGCAAGTGACCGGCGGTCCAGAAATTCGACTGCCGCGAGGTCCACACCATAACGCATCATTTCGGCAATCGCCGTCACCGCCAACTTTTCACTGGGAAAGGCAAAAGCTCCCTGTTGTTTGGCCTGCGGTACGCCGACAAGCGAGAGCGTCAGTTCGGTGGCAATGGCCAATGTCCCTTCAGAGCCGACCAACAAACCAAGGAGATGATATCCAGAAGATGTCTTGCGGCTGCGTGTCCCCAAATGCAGGATTTCGCCAGCGCCGGTCACCACCGTCGCGGCTTTCACATGGTCGCGGGTGCCACCATATTTCACGGAATAGATGCCACTCGCATTATTCGCCGCCATGCCGCCAATTGTCGCAACATCGGAACTCCCGCCCGGCGATGGTGGAAAGAACAGCCCATGTGGCTTGAGCTGCTCGTTGAGTTGATTGTAGACGATGCCAGGTTGGACGGTCACTTGCAGGTCACTCTCGTGCATCTCCACAACCCGGTTCATCAGCGAGAGATCCAGCACGATGCCACCGCGCACCGGAATCGGGTTGCCCTCCAAGCTGGACCCAGCGCCCCGTGCCGTGACCGGAATCTCACGCTCGTAGGCGTACCGCACGATGCGGCTCACTTCGTCAGTCGTCAGCGGCCACGCGACCGCGTCCGGCAGCGTCGCTGGACACGACGACTCGTCATGCGAAGCCATGTCCAGGTCGGCAGCTTTAACCGAGACGCGATCAGGGGCAAGGAGTGAAGCAAGGTCGATAGCGAGAGACATACTCACTCCGGCAAGAATCCAGAAGCCAGGAGCCAGAATCCAGAAGAAAAGTATTCTGACTTCTGTATTCTATTTATTGCGCATTCTCCTTCCTCTTCGGTCGCAGATGCTGTTGCAGGACGCGCTTGCGAATGCGAATGGACTGGGGTGTCACTTCAACCAGCTCGTCGTCGGAGATCCACTCTAACCCATCTTCAAGCCCCATATCGCGATGCGGCGTCAAGCGCACCGCTTCATCGTGACCCGAGGCGCGCATGTTGGTGAGTTTCTTTTCGCGGCACGCGTTCACGTCGAGGTCTCGATCTCGTGAGTACTCGCCAATCACCATACCTTCGTAGACCGGCGTGCCCGCCGGGGTGAATAAGACTCCGCGCTCTTGCAGGTGAAAAAGCGCATAAGGCACCGCAGGACCTTCACGGTCCGACACGAGCGCGCCGTTCGTACGGCTCTGAATTGGTCCGTGCCACGGCGCGTAGCCGTTGAACAGCGAGTTCATGATTCCAGTCCCACGTGTGTCAGTGAGAAAATGCGATCGAAAACCGATCAGCCCGCGCGACGGGATAGAAAATTCCAAACGCACCCGGCCAGACCCCAGGTGATCCATTTTCGTCATGATACCTTTGCGCACCGCCAACAGTTGCGACACCACACCGATGTATTCCTCGGGCACGTCAATCAACAGTTGCTCCATAGGTTCGTGCGGTCTGCCGTCAATCTCTTTCGTAATAACGACCGGCTTCGAGACTTGCAGTTCGTAGCCCTCACGGCGCATGGTCTCAATAAGAATGGCAAGCTGCAATTCGCCACGGCCCATGACCCGAAACGAGTCGGGCGATTCGGTTTCTTCAACGCGCAGGCTCACGTTCTTCCGCAGCTCTGCCCACAGGCGATCTCGGATTCTTCGCGAAGTGACGAATTGCCCTTCACGACCCGACCACGGGCTGGTGTTGACGCCGAAAATCATGGCGATGGTCGGCTCGTCGACACGAATAGCCGGCAGCGCCATCGGGGTTTCCTTGTCGGAAATCGTCTCGCCGATTTGGATCTCTTCGATTCCAGCGATGGCGACAATATCGCCAGCCTGCGCCGACTCGATCTCCATGCGTTTGAGTCCTTGCCAACTGTAAAGCTGGGTAATTTTACACGGAGTTAGCGAACCATCGAGGCGACACACGGCGTAAAAGTGCGCGGCGCGTAGCTCGCCACTGACAATCCGTCCGATGGCCAGACGACCGACATAATCGTTGTAGTCGAGGTTATTCACTTGAAACTGGACAATCGCGGTCGGGTCGCTGGGTGGCCCTGGCAAGGCCGAGATAATCAGGTCGAAGAGCGGGCGCAGATCGTCAGACTCGTCGTCCAACGTGCGCTTGGCGATGCCGGCGCGGGCGTTGGTATACACGACCGGGAACTCAATTTGTTCGTCGCTGGCTCCGAGGTCGATAAAAAGATCGTAGACCTCGTCTAGCACTTCGCTGATGCGAGCATCTGGACGATCAATCTTGTTGATGCACACGATGGGCGACAAACCAGCTTCGAGGGCTTTCTTGAGGACGAAGCGTGTCTGCGGCAGCGGACCTTCGGATGCATCCACCAGCAGCATAACGCCATCCACCATAGCCAAAGAGCGTTCCACCTCACCGCCGAAATCTGCGTGGCCAGGGGTATCGACGAAATTGATCTTCACCCCATGGTACGAAATCGCTGCATTCTTCGCCAAAATCGTGATACCGCGCTCGCGTTCGAGCTCGAACGAGTCCATCACGCGATCAACGACCTGCTCTTTCACGCGGAACGTACCGCTTTGGCGCAGCAGCGCATCAATCAGTGTAGTTTTGCCGTGATCGACATGGGCGATGATAGCGACATTACGGATGTCGCTTCGCCGGGACATATTCACCTGTGACATGATCCTCCCGAGAAAATAAAAGAGGGCCGGAAAAGGTTCGGCCCTCTGGATAGACAATGCAGGCATTGTGCCCAATCCCGCACGCGAAGTCGAGCGAGAAAGCCGTCTTTTTATGAAAATGCCAAGAAATCTCGATGAAGGGTCTCCAACTTACCCAGGGTCAAGGGGAGCGTGGCCAGCTCCGCGTGAACATGGTACAGAAGCGGCATGGACAAAAAAGCCTACGATATCCTCCTGTTCAGTTACTATCGCGAAGCCGAGCTGCGCGGCGCGGATCTCATTTTACGGCTGATCAATCGCGCCGAAAATCTGTCGCTGCAAGAAAAGCTCACCAAACACCTCGCCGACGAGACTAATCATGCCTGGCTGTGGACGGACCGCATTCGTGCCCTCGGAGGCGTGCCGGCACGCATTGCCGACGGCTACCACCGCCATTTACGCCGCAAAACCGGCTTACCTTCTCATTTGCTCGAACTGCTGGCCTTGACCTGTGTGGTCGAAGAACGCGCCCAGAAACGCTACGACGAACATGCTTCACGCCCGGATGTCGATGCCGAAACTTTGGCCGTGCTGAAACTCATGCGCACCGACGAGGAAGATCATTTGGCCTGGGTCAAAGAAAAGCTTGCCGAGCTGGAACACATCGAAGGGAAAGATAAAGTCGCCGCCACTTTAGAGCGCTTCCGCCAACTCGAAGAAGCTGCGTTTGCCGAAATGGACGCGGACGAACAGCAAGCCATACGCGAAATCACCGCCACCGTAACGGCAGAGTAAACCACAACGGCAAAGGAGTGCATCTCATGGAAACCATACGCTTCGACCGCACTGGCCATGTTGGCTGGCTGCGTTTGAACCGCCCGCAGAAACTCAACTCGATGACCGCGCAGATGTGGGACGAGATGCGCGAACTCGGGCAGACGTTGCGCGACGACCCAGACCTGCGCGTCTTAGTCGTCATCGGCGAAGGCCGCGCGTTTTCCACTGGCATCGACACCTCGCAGTTCGGCGGCGACCTGCTTGGCAGTAACAGCAGCAAACCTGCGAAAGAAGGCCAGGGCGACGATCCCGTGGTCTCGGCGATCCTGCGCACGCAGGAAGCTTTCACATGGCTGGAAGAGACCCCGTATCCCACCATCGCTGCCGTGCGTGGTCATGCGTTAGGCGCAGGCATGCAACTGGCGCTGGCGTGCGACATGCGTGTAGTCGCACGTGGCGCACAATTCGGCCTGCTCGAACATCGCTACGGCTTGGTGCCGGACCTCGGCGGTACCCAGCGTCTGCCACGGCTCGTCGGCACCGGCAAAGCCAAGGAATTGATCTTCACCGCCAAGATCATCGACGCCGAAGAAGCACAACGCTTGGGCATGGTCGAGCAACTAGTCGATGACGAAGCCCTGGAAACCGCTGCCACCACGCTCGCAGAAACCATCGCGGCGCAACCGCCGCTAGCCGTGCGCTACGCCAAACGCGCGATCAATGCCGCGCTCGACACACCGATTCGTCAGGGTCTACGCTTGGAGGCCGAAGGCCAAGCCGTCTGTCTGCGTTCAGAAGATTTCAAGGCGGCGATTCGTGCGTACAAAGAGCGACAAACGCCACAGTACAAAGGTCGATAACACCAAGGAGGTTCACCATGGCAGAGCAAGGCTACGCCCGCCCGGAGATGCTCGTCACCACCGACTGGCTGGCGGCGCATCTTCAGGACAAAGACATTTGCATCGTCGATTGCGACAACCGCGACGCCTATCGTCGCGCCCACATTCCCGGTGCCATCACCTTTCGCGGTCATCAGTACCTCAAAGAAAAAGAAGGTGCCTTGCACATCATGGGCCCCGAGCAATTCGCCGAGGCGATGGGCGCGATGGGCATCGGCGACGACACGCCGGTGATTGCCTACGACAGCTTCAGCGGTCTCTATGCCGCGCGTTTCTGGTGGGCACTCAACTACTACGGCCATGCCCAAGTTAAAGTCATGAACGGCGGGTGGGATAAATGGCTGGCCGAAGGTCGCCCGGTCACCATGGCTGAGCCGCGTCCAGCGAAGGCCACCTTCACAGCCAACGCCCACGAAGAACTCATTGCTCGCTGGGATTACGTGCGCGATTCCATCAACGCGCCAGGGCGTGTCCTGCTCGATGTTCGTTCCGACGGCGAATGGACCGGAGAGAACGCGCGTGGCACCAAGCGTGGCGGACGCATTCCCAGCGCCGTGCATCTAGAGTGGCTCAACTACGTCGATAGCAAGACCAAAGAGTTCAAACCTGCCGCCGAGCTGCGGGCGATGTTCGCCGCCGTGGGAGTCAAGCCAGAGAGCGAAATCGTCACGTATTGACAAGGCGGCATCCGTGCGGCGCACGGATTATTCACGCTCCGCCTGCTCGGCTTCGACCGCGTGCGCAACTACGACGCCTCGTGGGGAGAATGGGGCAACCGCGAAGATTTGCCGTTGGAGAAGTGAAGGCAGGAACAAATCCCCTGCCTGCTCCTGTGCATCGGTCGGCACTGCCACGCGGGGGATTGAGCTAATTCCATTGAGCCATTTCGGGACAGGCGGTATGCTCATCAGCAGCGTCAAGAAAAACCCACGTCCACACGTGCAAGGAGATGACCGTCATGACCAAAGTCCCCCTGCTCACCACAGAGCAGATGAAAACTCGCTATCCCAGCCAGTGGCTTCTGGTCACGGAATACGAACTGGACGCGTCCACCTCCCTCCGCAAGGGGCGCGTGGTGGCGCACAGCAAAGACCGAGATGAGATTCATCGCGCCCTCAAGCAACATGTCGGCAATCTTTGCATCCATTTCACTGGCCCCGTGCCCCAGGATACCGTGGTAGTCTTTCCATGCCGCGAGTAACGTATGATCCGGCTGGTTCGTCCATCATCGTCGATCTCCTTCTTGAGTCGGAGGATGGTGCCTCGTCTCTGCTCCTTCCCGTCGTACTCGATACTGGGGCAAGTTTGACCATTGTCTCTACCGAACTCTTGGTTCGTCTTGGATACGATCCAACTACCCCTCTGCAGCAACGTCAGCGCATCATTACCGGCAGCGGCATCGAATATGCGCCTCGTATTCCCGTGCGTTCGGCCACCGCCATCGGGCAAACGGTGAGGAATCTGGAAGTGTTGGGTCACAACCTGCCTCCAGAAAGCGGAGTAGACGGTCTGTTGGGACTCAATTTCCTTCGACACTTCAGCCTCACCATTCGTTTTCGTAAAGGAATCGTCGAGTTGGTCAAAGCGCGGTAAGTTCTCCCCGTGTGGGGGGGGGGGGGGGGGGGGGGGG
>SYOC01000382.1 GCA_005804965.1 Pseudomonadota bacterium | reverse complement strand
TTGCTTGCGCATGACGACGAAACGATCCTGAACCACGAAGCGGAGCGCGTCAGCGAGGAGATTCGCGAGGTTGCTGATATCGTGGCAAGTGAACGCGGTACGACGCTACGCAACCACAACGAGGAGCCAATTGAACCCTTTGGCTATGTGGACGGACGAAGTCAGCCACTTTTTCTGATGAGAGATATCGTACGAGAAGAGGACCGCGAGAACGTCAGAAATAAAAATGAATGGCGCTTCGACCCTTCTGCTCCCCTCCGCCTTGTCCTCCGACGGGACGAGTATGGAGAAGGAGAATATAGCTATGGGAGTTATTGTGTCTTCCGCAAGCTTGAGCAGAATGTACGTGGCTTCAAGGAAGCGGTGAGAAGATTGGCCGTTCATCTGGGGCTCAACGAGCAACTTGCCGCAGCCTTGGTCGTCGGGAGGTTTGCCGATGGTACTCCGGTTGTGCTACGCGACAGCGCAGGGGTCATCAACCCAGTACCGAACAATTTTAACTACGCAAACGATCCACACGGGCTGCGCTGTCCCTTCCATGCGCATATCCGCAAAACTAATCCACGTAATTATACTGGAGAGAGTTTAGTGATAGAGCGCGACAGGCGAATTGCGCGTCGGGCAATCCCCTACCGCAATTTCGGCTATCCGATGGGGTACGATGCGCCACTGGACGAGCTACCGACGATAGGAGTCGGTTTATTGTTCATGTGTTTCCAAGGTGACATAGGAGAGCAATTTGAGTCCATACAAAGAATCTGGGCCAATGATTCGGACCATCCGGTAGGAGAGACGGGGATTGATCCATTTATCGGCAAGTTCCAAGGACATCCTCAGCCCCAACGCTGGCCGATGGGATGGGGGGTAGATTACAAGCGTCCTTTCTCTTTTCAGGATTTTGTCACACTGAAGGGGGGGGAGTATTTTTTCGCTCCGAGCATTAGCGGGTTGAAGAACCTTCGTGCCTACGTGTCTCAGCCACAGGCCACTGGCGAATAGAGACGGGCTGCTACCTTTCACGCTAGCCGGGAACACTAGGCGATGTCTTCCCGGCAATTTCCCCCCCGTTTTGCCCTTCCGCGTAAAACACGCTACAACCCCCAGGACAGGAATACAGTCAGAGAAGGAGCCTGCATTCATGGGGAACCTGCCGCTGGAAGGATTGAAGATTGTCGATATCGCCGTGCTGTTTGCCTCGCCAACGATTTCGCAAAATCTTGGGGATTTTGGTGCCGATGTCATTAAAGTTGAGCATCCCAAGTTGGGTGATAGCCTGCGCTCGCTCGGCGCTTCGAAGAACGGTGTGCCGTTGTGGTGGAAAATCACCAGTCGCAATAAAAAGTGTATTACTCTCGACTTGAGCAAGCCGGAAGGACAGGAGATCTTCAAGCAATTGATCGCTGATGCTGATGTGCTGACCGAGAATTTCCGCCCTGGCACGCTCGAAAAATGGGGCATTGGTTGGGATGTCCTGCATGCGATCAATCCCCGCCTCGTGTTCGTGCGGGTGTCGGGCTTTGGTCAGACCGGACCGTATAAAGATAAGCCTGGATTCGGTACGCTCGCCGAGGCAATGAGCGGCTTTGCTTACATTACTGGGCAGCCGGATGGTCCGCCGACGCTCCCTGGCACCGGCTTGGCGGATGCCGTCGCTGGCCAGCTCGGTACGTGGGCGACGATGATCGCGCTCTATGAGCGTGATCATAAGAGTGGACAAGGGCAGTACATCGACCTCAGCGTGCTGGAGCCACTTTTTACTATCCTCGGCGATCAGTCCATTACTTACGATCAACTCGGTACTACGCAGCATCGCACCGGCAACCGGGTGCCATCGATCGGCGCACCGCGTAATATCTACAAAACCAAAGACGGCCGCTGGTTGGCGCTTTCCGCGAACGCCCCGGCTATTGCCACACGTGTCTTTGCTGCGATTGGCCAGCCGGAGCTTATCAACGACCCGCGCTTCAAAGATAATCGTGCTCGCATTGCTCATATCGACGAGGTCGATGCCATCGTCGGCGGATGGATCGGTGAACACACGGCAGAAGAAGCGCTGCGCAAGTTCGACGAATACGAATGCGCCTGTGCCCCTGTGTATAGCATCGCCGATATTTTTACCGACCCGCACTTCCAAGCACGTGAAGCGGTGACCACCGTACACGACCCGGAGCTTGGTCCAGTGAAGATGCAAAACGTCTTCCCCAAATTGTCCCGCACTCCCGGTAAAATCCGTTGGCCTGGACCGACGCATATGGGCCAGCACAACGCGGAGATTTATGAGCGGCTCGGGCTATCAAAAGAACGCCTCGCCGAGTTGAAGGAAAAAGGGATTATTTGAAGCCTGTCATGCGCGGACGGAACACGGATCATGTGAGGTGTGTTCCCACAGAAGGAGGCAGCTATGTCACGTTTACGTCGGAGTTTGCTATTTGTGCCGGCAAGCAGCGAAAAATTCTTTGTCAAAGCCAAAGACTCGGCGGCGGATACGTTGATCTTTGATCTCGAAGACGCCGTCGCCCCGGAACGGAAACCCGCCGCACGCGAAACCATGAAAGACGTGCTGCGTGACACTGGCTTCCAGCGTTTCGAGCGGACGGTGCGCATCAATGCCCTCGATACGCCCTACTTTCTTGACGATGTGTTAGCCATGGTTGAAGCCGGTGCTGACGGGTTAGTGGTGCCGAAGACGAACTCTGCCGAGGGGATTCAGTTTGTGGATCGGCTGGTCACGTTGGCAGAGCAACGGTGTGGTCGCGCTGCTGGATCGGTTGGACTCTTGCCGTTGATCGAACAGCCGGAAGCTATTGGCAATGCGTTTGCTATTGCCAAGGCCACGTCGCGTATCGTTGGTATCGCTTTCGGTCATGGAGATTTCTCGCTTTCGATGGGCATCAAAGCCGCGCCATCTACCGACGGTGTGGTGTTTCATGCACGTTGCCAGGTGGTCATGGCCGCGAAGGCGGCAGGTATCACGCCAGTAGATAATGTGTTCCTCGATATTCCTAACGTTGAAGGCCTCATCGGCGAGACTCGGCAAGGTAAGCAGCTCGGCTACGAAGGTAAAGCGTGCATCCATCCCAGCCAAGTCGAGCCAGTGAACGTAGTGTATACACCGACTGCCGAAGAAGTGACGTATGCACGCGAACTGGTAGCGGCATTTGAACAGGCAGTTGCCGAAGGGAAGGGTGCGGTGGCGTTTCGCGGTCGCATGATCGATGGCCCCATCGCGGAGATCGAGCAAATCGTACTGGAACGGGCACGTGCCGCGGGCATGATCGAAGGATAAGGCGCAAGAGGCGAAACCCTATGAATGAAACTTCGCAGCACGGCCACGCTCACGTCAACGGCGTGCGTTTGCATTACGTTACCCAAGGGCAGGGTCCGTTAGTGATCTTGTTGCATGGATTTCCGGAATTTTGGTATTCGTGGCGACACCAGATTCCTGCTTTAGCCGAACAGTTTCGCGTCGTGGCTCCTGACCTGCGTGGCTACAACGACAGTGATAAACCCGTCGGCGTTGCCAATTACCACATCGATGTATTGACGGCGGACGTAATGGCATTGATTCGTTCTTTTGGCGAAGAGCGGGCGATCATCATCGGTCATGACTGGGGTGGGGGAGTCGCCTGGGCATTTGCGGCGGCGTATCCACACGCAACCCAGCAACTCGTGGTCTTGAATTGCCCACATCCCGGGCCGTTCCAAAAACATCTGCGCTCGAATTGGCGGCAACTGCGCCGGAGCTGGTATATGTTCTTTTTCCAGCTTCCCTGGTTACCGGAATTGGGTATGCGTCTGAACACGGCTCGGTTCGTTGAGCAAGCATTTCGTGGCTGGGCGATTCGTAAGGAGGCGTTTCCAGATGAGGACTTGCGCCGCTACGTCGAGGCAATCAAAAAGCCGGGGATGCCGACGGCGGCCATCAATTATTACCGCGCAGCCTTTCGAGATGTCGTGCGTCGTGGCGCACGACAATTTCCGCAGATTGCGAGTCCGACGCTCCTGATTTGGGGGGAAGAAGATGCTGCTCTCGGAAAGGAATTGACCTACGATATGAAGCCGTATTTCACTGGCCCATTCGCGATTAAATATATTCCGCAGTGCAGCCACTGGGTGCAACAGGAACAGCCTGAATTGGTGAACAGTTATATCCGCGAATTTTTGGCGGAAGAGCGTCTCGCGACAAATCGTTAACGCTCCATCTCTCGTTTGATACGTTCGCGTTCGCGCTCATCCACTCGCTTCCAGTGTTCTGCCTCGCGCTTGCGGGCTTCTTGTTCTCGCTCGTCTTGGCGTTTCCACTGCTCTACTTTTCTCTTGTACACTTCTCGTCCACGTTCGTCCTCGCGTTTCCACTGTTCGTGAGCTCTTTCACGCGCTTTGATTTTGGCATCACGCGCATGTTCACACTTCTTGATCCAAGCTTCATGTGCTTTATGGGAGGGGAAGTGGTGTCGAGGACGCCAACATGGGTCCCATGGGGCAACGGCGAACGTGGGCGACCACGCTGCCCCGGCGAGGACGAGCATCGCTGCGGCGAGGGTCCGGCGAATTGTACTCTTCATGGAGGTATCCTTTCGTGCAACCGGGAATTGCTGGTTGCTGATAATAATCCTAATTTCCGCTACATACAAACAGCAGTGGCTGGCTATGGTTCCACTGCTGAGGGGCCGAAGCAATTGAAGGATAGGAGGAAGACTCATGCTGCGTGGCGTATATGCGGCGTTGGTAACGCCTTTTGGTGCGAACGAGAACATCGACGAAAAAGCCTACGAAACCATTATTAACTGGACTATTGGCCAAGGCATTACCGGTGTCTTCACCGTCGCGAGTACCGGAGAGTCGTGGGCGCTGAGTGTCGAGGAAAAAGTGCGGTTGTTTCGTTTGACGGTCGAGGTGGCGAGGCGACGAGTGCCGGTGATTGCTGGCGTCGGAGCACCATCGACGCGAGAGGCTGTTTTTCTTGCCGAAGCCGCGCAGAAGGCTGGAGTTGATTATTTGTGTGCTGCACCGCCTAGCTTCGTGCGCCCGAACCAAGACGAGATGATGAGCCACTTTGGCACGTTATCCCAAGCATCGAGTGTGCCGCTGCTCCTCTATAACATTCCGATGCTTGCCGGAAATGTCCTGGGGACGCCAGCAGTCAAGGCGTTGGCTGAAAGAGTCCCTCGGGTCGCGGGGATCAAGGACAGTGGTGGAGATTTGACGGTGCTGAATGATCTTCTTATTGGCCGACGCCCAGATTTTAGTGTGGTGACCGGCATTGATACCTTGGTGCTGCCAGGATTGCTGGCCGGCAGTCAAGGCGCAATTCTTGGCAGTGCCAATGTCTGCCCGGCTTTGTCGCTCGAAGTGCTGCGCCTGCTCGATGCTGGTCAGTGGGACGAAGCCTGGAAAGCACAAAACCGTTTGACGCGGTTCTGGTTAGCCATGGGTCTCGGCTCGTTTCCTGCTCCAGTCAAAGCGGCTATGGAGATGATCGGCCTTCCTGCTGGTACACCACGCGGTCCCGTCGCACCGCTTGATGCCGAGCGCCGCAGTGCCCTCAAGCAAGAGCTGCGAGCGATGGGGGTCTTAGAGTAATGCTCAGAGGTGAGGGCCGAGGAGTCGGCCCTCCGCCGGCCTGCTTGCAAAGTTTTGCATCTTTCGTTAGCACTCAAGGACTATGGCAAGCACAAAACCCGATCCCTATGTCAAGCTTGGTGAGTTCATCAAACGTCAGCGTGAGCTCGGCCAGCTCTCCATTCGCCAGCTCGCCGAGATGTGTGGCGTGTCTAACCCCTACTTGAGCCAAATCGAACGCGGGCTGCGCATTCCCAGTAGCATGATCCTGCAATCGCTGGCAAAAGGATTGCGGCTGTCAGCGGAGACGCTGTACGCCCAGGCTGGTATCATGGACCCACAGGAGAGCGAGGAGAGCGATGTCGTCAAGTCGATCATGCGCGATCCCGACATCTCCGCTCGTCAGCGGGAAATGCTGATTGATATGTATCGTTCCTTTCGCAAGGTGAATGAAGCCGAGGCCGCGTCGTAAAAAATCGTGATCTTGTCACCCAGGCGACGAAACTTCCCGCGTGAATGCTTGCAATAGTTAGCGGTACGAGTTAGCATCTCCCTATTGACGACGGCAGACGCCGCCACGATGAGTGAAAGGAGATCATACTCATGGCCGAGAATCTATTTGCTGGCAACCCCTTTGCAAAAATGTTTGGCGACTTGAACGCGCCCTTCTGCGACACGTTCAAGAACCTCGCCGCGCAATATCTTGCAAATGGCGAAAAATGGGCACAGCAGACGCTGCACTGGAATGAAAAAGCGACGGCGTGGGCGAAGTCCACTCCGCTAGCGTCGGTGTTCGAGACGCAGCGTGTGGTGGCGAAGCAAGCCGTCGAATTGTCTTCGGGTATCGCCCGACGCTTGTGGCAGCTCGAAGAGAAAAACGAAAAGAAAAACGAAGAAACCCTCGCTGGGCAAGCATAAAACGAAACACTTGTGGCGGTGCGACTGACCGCCACAAACGTGAGGCGGGTCTCTTGCCGTTGCCCTCGTGTGACCTGCCTCGTTCGTATCCTTTCTCTTACCCCTCCTGCAAAAACCCAGTGACTTCCTGAAGCCGCTGCGGGTTGACAATCAGCTTCCGACCTTCACGGAGAATGACCTGCTGGCGTTCAAGCTCTTTCATGTGCTCGGTGACTTTCTGACGAGAGGCTCCAACGAGGTCAGCTAAATCTTCGTGCGTGACTTGCAGCAACAAGATGGTGCCGCGCGCGTCCTGCACCCCAAATTTCTGCGAGAGTTCGAGTAG
>SYOC01000381.1 GCA_005804965.1 Pseudomonadota bacterium | reverse complement strand
CGTGCCCTCAAACCGATGCACGCCGTCGGTGAGAATGGCAAAGAAGCGATCGAGCATCTGGTGCCATTCCTCCGGGTCGAGCTGTGCGGCCAACTCCATCGACCCTTGCACATCGGCGAAGAGCACCGTCACCTGTTTACGTTCGCCTTCCAGCGCCGATTTGGACTGGAGAATCTTGTCCGCCAGGTGTTTGGGCGTGTAGGCAGCTGGGGGTTGGGTCTTGGGTGTGAGGGGTCGGGGAGGACTTAGCACTCGGGACTCAGCACTCAGGACTAACGTCGTGCCGCACTCGCCACAGAACTTCTCGCCGGGTTCGTTCGCTACCACAGGCAGGACAGCCGACGGCCAATGGTGCGCCGCAGGAAGCGCAAAACTTGCGGCCAGTACGGTTCTCAGCGCTGCATGATGAGCAGTTCATCGACTCGCGTCCTCCTTTTCCCCCAACAATCTTCAGCGCTGCTAGACCGCCAGCAGCGCCACCGTCTAGGACGCCAAGACAATCGGCGACAGCACTTTGTCTTCGAGCCAGGAAGACAGATCACTCAGGCTGTTGGCATTCAGCTCATGCCCCATGTCGTACTCTTTGTAGGTGACGGGTACGCGCAGATCGCGGAGCGTTTCAACCGACTGGCGTGCGCGTCCAACGTCGATTGCTTGATCTTTGCTGCCGTGCTGCACCAGTACCGGGAGCTGCTCGGTGGCCGGCACATCGGGGAGGATGTTCAGCAAATCGCGTGGTAGCCAGGAGCTTAACGCCGCCAAGCCGGCAAACCGATCCGGTTCACCAAGCCCTAGGCTGTAGGCCATCACTCCGCCTTGGCTGAATCCGACGACTGCGAGTTTCTTGCCGTCGATCGGATAACGACCTTGCGCGTCATCAAGAAAGCTCTGCACCAACTCTCGCGCCCGGGCCACAGATTTCACATCCAGGCTCCCGCCCATGCTTAACGGAAACCACCCGTAGCCAACCGCCGAGCCACCGATGGGCACTTGGATCGGGCCTTGGGGACAAAGAATGAGGAATTTCCCGCCGCACAGATACGGTGCCAGCCCCAGCAGGTCGAAGGCATTGGCTCCCCAGCCATGCAATGTCAGTAAAGTTGGATGCGGCCCCGGACCCGGCGGCTCATAAACAGTGTGCACGAGATTCATATATCCCTCCCGATCAGCCAAGATGTAAATAGATGTCAGACTGTGTCTGTGCTACAGGAAAAGGCTAGCGAGGGCAAGGAAAAAGACAGGCGTTGAACTATCCTCGCGTGTCTTCTTTCGCTTCGCACCAGCGCCTCACCCACGGCAGCAGGAGGAACGCCGGCCACGCGAGAAAGAAGGTGGCCGCGAAATAGGTCGCATAGCCGACGTGCTGCGTCATTACGCCGGAGACAGCACCGGAAAGCGAGCGCGTCAGACCAAAGAGCGCACTCAACAGCGCGTACTGCGTCGCTGCCTGGGTCTTATCGCAAATGCGCATCATGAAAGCGAGAAACGGTGCTGTGCCTAGTCCACCACAGAACGACTCAATGATGGACGCACCGTACATCATCGCGCTAGAAGGCGGTAACGCCGCTGCGGCAGCGTAGGCCAAGTTCGACACTGCCTGCGCGATGCCCAAGACCCACAGTGCTTTGAACAACCCCCAGCTCTTGGCAAGATTCCCGCCTAATAACGCACCAGAAATCGTACACACCACGCCAATCGTGCCGGGTACAGCCCCGATTTGCAGCGGCGTAAAATGACGATCCACCCAGAATGGGCGCACCATCGGCCCCAGCGCCATGTCGCCCAACTTGAAGATGAGCACGAACAACATGACGTAGAGCACACCCGACCGTTGCCAGAAACTTTGCAACGGGCTGACCACAGCCTGATGGAGCGTTGCCTGCCAGCTCTCACGAACAGGACGTACAACCGCAGTCTCCGGGGCGCGAGTCGTCAGCACAGCAAAGAAGGCCAGCAAGCCTGCCGCTGCGGCAAAAGCGAATTGCCAGCCGATCAGCCCAGCGACCGCGACAAACACACCACCAGCCCCGATAAGTGCCACCCGATAGGCGCTCACGCGAATGCCATTGGCCGGCCCAATCTCGTCTTCGTCGAGCACTTCAATCGTGTAGGCGTCGATGGCAATGTCCTGCGTGGCGGAAAACACCGCCAGCGCCACCAGTAGCAACCACAAGGTCACACTGGTCTGTGTCGGTTGCAACACAAGGAAGAGCACAAGATCAACGGCAAGCAGCGCTTGGCAGACCGCCACCCAAGTTTTGCGTTTCCCCCAGGTGTCCACGAGCGGTGCCCAGAGAAACTTGAGCGTCCAGGGAAGGCCGGCAAGACTAAGCAGCCCGATGTCCGTCAGGCTAACGTTCTGCGTGCGGAAATACACTGGAAAGGCGTCGAACAGGAGCCCAAAGGGAAACCCCTCGGCAAAATAGAGAATCGCAACCCAGAAGAGTTTCGTGCGAGTCAGAGACGACGCAGCCATAAAGGAGAACCGTTCACCGGCTCCGTACGACGCCGATCTTGGCGCAATACTTCTCGATTGGGCACAGGCTGCATCTCGGCGACGTCGGATGACAAATAGTCTGTCCCATGGCGACGAGCAGGTCGTTAATCTCGATCCAGTGCGAGGGCGGCAGTTTCTTGCGCAGCGCCATTTCCGTCTCTTCAGGAGTTTTGGTGGTGACGTAGCCCCAGCGGTTAGAAATCCGATGCACATGCGTATCGACACAAATACCTGGCTTTTGATAGCCGAGCGTGACCACGAGGTTGGCCGTCTTACGACCGACGCCTTTGAACTGCACGAGCTCGTCAATCTCATCCGGCACGCGACTGTCATACTGTTCGACTAAGAGACGCGAAATCTCTAACACTGTCTGCGCTTTGGTCTTATAGAATCCTACGGGATAGATGGCTTTCTCAATCTGCGCCGAGGTCAGGGTCAGCATGGCTTCCGGCGTATCCGCTAAAGCAAACAACCGCCGTGCAGCGGGGCCAGTGGTTTCGTCTTTGGTACGCAAGCTGAGCAAGCAGGCAATCAACACAAGATAAGGGTCGCGTGACAACGAGGCCATTTGCGTCACTACCGGCGCAGACCACCCCGGCGCAGCTTCGCGGAGAATGTCGAAGACGGTATCAACCGTGCGGTTAGTCACCATAATGCGCCCCCTCGCGATGAATCGTCACGATGCCAACCACGAGCGGTAAGCCGTCTTCGCGCTCGCGTCGCTCTTCCCGCCGCCAGCGTAAGCCGACGAGGTCCAATTGACGATAGAACTCTTCGGTATTGGTGCGCCGCGCGTCGGCAAACACGGCGCGGCCATGCGCATCCAAATGCCGGGCGAGAAACCGCGCCAAGGCAGGAAAGGTCGAACGGTCATACAAAATCTCCGCCCCGAGAATGAGAGAAAAGCGTGCGTCCAACTCCTCTGTGGTGAAATCAAGCGTCCGCGCAGTGAAAGCTGGGCAACAGTTGCGTCGGGCATTGGCTGCGGCAAACGCAATTGCGTCAGGCTCTTTGTCAGCAAAGGTCACTCGTCCACCTTTGAGCGCGGCGATGATGCCAGTCAGACCAAGCCCGCAACCAAGGTCCAGCACCGAAGCGCCCGCGCAGTTGAGGTGCGCATCAACGTAGTGCGCCAACGTTAGCGCCCCGGTCCACAGATGCGCCCAGTAAGGCGGCTCCTCGGCTTCGTCCTTGAGCAACGCCTCACGATCCACGTACTGTTCCAAGTCTTTGACGCGAAGCAACGGAAGACGACGAGACCCGACAGTCAGCTCCAACAACTCAGTAGGGTAGGACAGCGCTTCATTCAAAGGCGTTGAGCCCAGTAATGTCGCGCCCGATGGTCAGACGGTGAATGTCTTCCGTGCCTTCGTACGTGTTGACCGTTTCTAGGTTCAACATGTGACGGATGATGGGATACTCGTCGATGATGCCGTTGCCGCCAAGAATATCGCGCGCTACTCGCGCCGTCTGGAGCGCGGTGGAGACGTTATTCATCTTCGCCATGCTGACGTGCTCGGGCCGCATCGTCCCAGCATCTTTCATTCTGCCCAGCCGCAACGCCAATAATTGGGCCTTAGTGATTTCGGTAATCATACCGACGAGCTTGGCTTGCACGAGCTGATAGCCGGCAATCGGGCGGGAGAACATGATCCGGTTCTTGGCATAGTCGAGCGCACTTTCGTAGCAAGCAATCGCCGCGCCCGTCGCCCCCCAGGAAATGCCGTAGCGTGCTTGCGTCAGACACATGAGCGGCGATTTGATGCCGCCGGAATTGGGCAAGATATTCTCTTCAGGAATCCAGCAGTCCTCGAAAATCAGTTCCGAGGTGATCGACGCTCGCATGCTGAATTTTCCTTCGATGTCGAGGCGCGTGAACCCGGGGCGTTCCTTTTCTACCAGGAACCCACGAATCGCATCCTTGCCGTTCTCTTCCAGCTTGGCCCACACCACGGCAACGTCAGAAATCGAACCATTGGTGATCCAACGCTTCGTGCCATTCAACACGAAGCCACCGTTCGACCGTTTAGCACGAGTAATCATACCGCCAGGGTTGGAGCCGAAGTCGGGTTCCGTCAGACCAAAACAGCCGATGGCTTCCGCCCGCGCCAGACGCGGCAACCAGAAATTCTTCTGCGCCTCCGAGCCGAAGGAGTAAATCGGATACATCACCAACGACGATTGCACACTGGCGAACGAACGCAGGCCGCTATCGCCCCGTTCCAGTTCTTGGCTCACCAAGCCGTAGCAGACGCTATTGAGGCCAGCGCATCCAAACTGCGTCGGCAGCGTAATCCCTAAAAACCCGAGCTCGCCCAAGCGTGGGATCAGCTCTTTCGGAAACGTTCCCTCACGAAAGCATTCCTTCACG
Organism: Pseudomonadota bacterium; assembly: GCA_005804965.1. Classification (GTDB taxonomy): domain Bacteria; phylum Desulfobacterota; class Binatia; order Bin18; family Bin18; genus SYOC01. Next base: position 23,737 of record SYOC01000381.1, on the reverse strand, counting down.
CGGGGCAAGAATTCATCATCAACGAAACGCCGCGCGGTATCGCGTACAAGGCGCTCTTCTTCGCTCAGCAATTCTTCAATCTGGAAATAATCAACGTGGGCCATGCGCTGTTCCTTTCTAGAACCCGTGAGGTCGGCCTTCTCCGCGCGGATCGGAGACGCCAGTGATGACGCCGGAAGATATATCAACATGCACGGCCTGCACATTCCCAAACGGCGTGCGTCCATCGCCCTTGTCTTCGATGAGCGTGACCTTGTGGCCGAGCTGTTGCAGAGCAGCCACCAGTCCTTCAGGTTGACTGTCTTTCTTGGCCTCGACCAACAAATCATCGGGAAACCATTGATGGTGGATGCGCGGGGCGAAGAGTGCATCTGGAAGGGACATGCGATGTGTAATCACATTGAGCAGCACTTGTAAGGTTGCGCTGATAATCCGCGACCCGCCTGGGCTGCCGGTCACGAGCATCGCCTTCCCGTCGCGGGTGACAATCGTCGGGCTCATACTGCTGAGCGGCGTCTTACGCGGGGCGATGGCATTGGCGTCGGTTTCGCCGATGAGGCCGAATGCATTTGGCCGGTGAAGCTGGGCGCTGAAATCGTCCATCTCATCGTTGAGCATGATGCCCGTGCCCGGCACCAACACACCACTGCCAAAATAGAGGTTCACGGTCTGCGTCGTCGCCACGGCATTGCCATGCTTATCGACGATGGAGATGTGAGTCGTACTGGTAGACTCGATCTTGCTTGGCTCGACAGCAGGAAGAGCATCGCTGGGCCTCGCTTTGGCAAGATCAATCGTCGTCCGGAGTTTCCCTGCATAGTCAGCAGAAGCCAGCATGGTCGTCGGCACCTGCACAAAATCTGGGTCGCCCAAGTAACGAGCGCGGTCGCGGAACGCGAGGCGTAGGGTTTCCGTCATCAGGTGAATCGTTTTTGGTGTCGAGAACCCAAACTCAGCCAACGGAAACCCAGACAGCACGTTCAACATCTGTGAGATGAGCACCCCGCCGGAGCTGGGCGGCGGCATAGAATGCACTTGGACACCCTGAAACTCGCTCACTAAAGGCGTGCGATAAAGCACGGTGTAGGCATCGAGATCTTTTTGCGTGATCAAGCCGTCTCGGGCTTTCATCTCCGCCACAACAGCCTCGGCAATGCGCCCGGTATAAAAAGCGTCTTTCCCTTTTTCCGCGATCTCGCGCAGAGTTTGCGCCAAGTCTTTCTGCACGAGCAGCTCGCCCTCGCGTAGCGGCTGGTCCTCGCGGAAATAGATCGCCTTGGTTGCAGGAGATTCGCCCAAGAGCTTGGCGCGATAAGCAATCGCTCCAGAAAGCTGCGGATAAATTGGGAACCCTTCGTCGGCCAAGCGGATGGCTGGAGCCATGACTTCCTTGAGCGGTAGCGTACCGTACTTTTTCTGAACCTCGGTTAAACCAGCGACCAGCCCTGGGACGGCGACCGCAAGCGGACCGTTGCGGCTCAATTCAGGCACCGCCTTCCCATCGCGAATAAACATGTCGTGGGTCGCAGCCAGCGGTGCACGTTCGCGAAAGTCGACCGCGACAGTTTCTTTCTTGTCCGCAAGATACAGCAGAAAGAAGCCGCCACCACCAATCCCAGTGGATTGCGGTCGCAGCACGCTGATAGCGAACGACGCGGCCACGGCGGCATCGACCGCGTTGCCACCTTTTTTCAGCATCTCAATACCCGCCGCGCTAGCTTGATCTCCAGCGGTAACGACCATGCCCTGCTTACCCGTGGCAACAAAAGGTCCATACTTCGCCAGCTCTTCCGACTCAGCAACTCCGGCTAGAAACGTAACGATAAAAAGGAAAAAAACGTGCAAAAGGGAAAGGCGGACCTGTTGTGTCATGATGATTCTCCGCGCAAGCTCGCCCGAGTATACGGAAGCCCCAGTGCGAGAGCAACGCAACCCAACGATTTGGCTGCTTCGATTGACTTCAAAAACCTCGATTGTTAGGGTGCAGCCAAGGAGGAGCCAGACATGGCCTCTGTCAATAAAGTCATTCTCGTTGGTAATTTAGGAAAAGATCCAGAAGTACGGTACACGCCGGGTGGACAAGCGGTGGCTAAGTTTCCCGTCGCCACGACCGACAACTGGACGGATCAAAGCGGGCAACGGCAAGAAAAAACCGAGTGGCACAACGTCGTGGTGTGGGGCAAACAAGCAGAAAATTGCGGGCAATACCTCGCCAAAGGCCGTCAAGTGTATCTTGAAGGCGCTATTCGCTCACGCAGCTACGACGACCGCGACGGCAATAAGCGCTACATTACCGAAGTTGTCGCACAGCGGGTACAGTTCCTCGGCGGTGGTGGAGGTGGCGGCGGACGCGGTACACAGCAAGAGGGCGGAGCAGCCGGTGGGTTCGATGACTTCGGCGGTGGTCCTATCCCTGAAGATGACGTGCCGTTCTAAGCCGCTGCAACCTCGGCGAGTCCGTCGGCAATCACCACTTTCCCTTCAGGATTTTCCATTTCATACGCATACACATTCGCGCCGTCGCGGCCTGGCTGAGCCCAGGCTGCGGTGGTGATGGTCTGGCCCGGCAGCACTGGACGCAGGAAGCAGGCACGAAAACGCTTGAGACGGCGCGGGTCGCCGGTACAGCACTGGTCGATCATCACCTTCGAGGCGAACGCCATCGTACACAGTCCATGCACGATAATCCCCGGCAAGCCAGCCATCTTGGCCACAGATTCATCAGTATGAATCGGGTTGTAGTCGCCTGACGCCTGTGCGTAGCGATAGGTCTGGTCGGCGTCAATGGTCTGCGCGACGCGAAAGAGAGGTTCTCCTTCCGGTCGCTCCCCGCGAGAAGCTTCCTCATTCCTGCGCTCTCGTCTGCTGCCACCACGAATAAAAGCAGAGAAGAACATGCGTTGCACCGGTTCCCTATCTGGAGTCACGGACACAACTTCGACAACCACAGTTTCACCGGTGGCTTTCTCTTCCATGGAGAGAATCGTGGCCGTGCTAGTCACAATGTCCCCGGGAGCGAGGGGTTTGTAAAAGACCATGTCCTGCTCGCTATGGAGCAAGCGCAGCAGATCGGCTCCTAAGTCGGCATCGGTCATGACCAACATGATCGGCATCCAGCCGACAACCACGCCAAACATCGGCGGTGCCACAATGCCGCCTGGGCGGTTAGTATCGAGAAACCAAGGGTTCGCGTCGTTATACGCTTGGGCGTAGCGCATCGTGGCTTCTGCCGTCACACCGTAGTCTTGAGGAGGATACTGTTTGCCGATCAGGTTGCGGTTGAGTTTCATGCGCGTCTATTTCTCCCAATATCCATCATCCACGAAACTGACATATTTCCCTTTGCCGACAATCACATGATCCAGCACACGCACGCCCATAACCTCGCCAATTTCTCGTAGCCGCCGCGTGACCTGCAAATCTTCTTGGCTAGGGGAGGGATCGCCACTCGGATGATTATGGACAAGAATCACAGCGGCGGCGGACTCACGCACGATAGGATTGAACACCTCGCGCGGATGCACCAAGGAAGAGGTCAGCGAGCCTTCGGAGATGCGCACATCTTTAATCTTGCGGTTCTTGGCATCGAGCAGCAGGACATGAAACTCTTCTTTCTTTAATGCACCCAAATGCTCGCGATAGAAATGAAACACTTCCGAACTGGAACGAAACGGTTCGCCGAGCTTGACTTCTTCCTGGGCAAAGCGTTTGCCGATCTCAATCGCGGCTTTAATCTGCGCGGCTTTCGCCGGTCCGATCCCTTTGATCGAACAGAGATCGTGTACGCTGGCCTCACCAAGCTTGCGCAGCGATTCGCCAAAAAGCTGCATGAGGTCACGCCCGTGATCGAGCGCACTCTTGCCAGAACTGGCGTCGCCGGTGCGGAGAAGGATTGCCAACAGCTCCGTCCCCGACAGGGCTTCCGGTCCCTTGTCGAGGAGTTTCTCGCGTGGACGATCTGCCTCAGGCCAATCTTTGATACTCTGGCTCATGTCTCAGGTGCATACCATACTCGTTTCTCATAAGTCCAGCAGTATCTGCATCTGCATGCTAGCGAAACTTTTCTACGCGTTCGTTCGAGTCTTCGATCACAAAACGACTCTTTTGCTCAAACTCGACTGCCTCGGCCACAGTTTTGCCCACGCCCTGGTTGTACAGCACTTTATAGGCGGCAATAGAGCCACGACTATTTGCCAAGATTTTTACGGCAACTTCATGCACAGCACTCTCCAGATCCGCCAGCGGCACCGCACGATTAGCCAAGCCCCACTCGACAGCATCGCGCCCGGTGAAGGTGTCCGCCGTAAAAGATAGCTCGCGTGCCTTGCGCAACCCGACGGCATTCGGCAACCGCGCACTCATCCCCCAGGTTGGCCGCAATCCCCATTTGGCATGGGTATCGCCGAACTTGGCTTCTTCGGCAACGATCATCAAGTCACAAGCCAAGGCGATTTCTAATGCGCCAGTGAAGCAATACCCATTGATCTTGGCAATGACAACTTTGGCCACGCTCTGGATTGTATGGATCACCGCGCGAGCGGCATCGTCGAGGCGTGGGCCAATGCCCCCTTGTTCAAGCGACATCTTCCCCAACGCTTTGAGATCAACCCCTGCAGAAAAGGCGCGGCCCATGCCCGTAAGGACAATCACGCCTATTTCTGGATCAGTCCCAGCATCATCCAAAGCGAGCTTGAGTTCAGCGAGCATCGCGCCAGTAATTGCATTGAGCGCCTGCGGTCGATGCAACGTGAGCGTCGCCACGCCATTCTTCTTTTCCACAAGTACAGTTGCTTCAGCCATCGTTCTCCTCTTCTTTCTTCTCGCATCATCCGTTCACGGCACCAATACAATCTTCCCGTAGGCCGTGGACTCAATCACCGCATGGTGGGCTTTGGCAGCGTCGGCCAGAGCAAACTGCTGACCGATCACCGGCTGCAACGAGCCATTCTCCAGACCAGCGATGAGCGCGGCATGGATCTTTTCCATCTCTGGAGGCGTGACGTTCGCTAAGGTCATCCCCAGAATAGCTGCATCGCGCTGCATCGCCGCTCGTGGATTGATCGCCACCGTTCCTTGATTGTTCTCGCCACGATTGCCCACGACAACGACTCTGCCACCTTGCGCCAACACATTGAGGTCATTACCGAGATTGATGTTGGCCAGCATCTCGACGATGACATCGGCACCACGACCGTTGGTCAGTTGGAGCACCTGCTCCAAATAGCCAGGAGCGCGATGGTCGAGCACGTGATGCGCACCCTGCTCGATCACAAGCCTCCGCCCTTGTTCGGTGCTGGCAGTACCGATAATCGTCATGCCAATGGCGCGGGCAAGTTGCACGCAAGCGAGGCCGACACCACCGCTGGCGCCATGAACGAAGAGGGTTTCTCCCGGCTGGATGTGTGCACGTTGAAACAACGACCGATACGCGGTGCCATAGGGAACAAACATGGCCGCACCCTGTGCGAACGATGCTCGCTCAGGCAATCGGCGGACTTGCGCTTCCCGACACAACGCTTGTTCAGCATAGGCACCGGTGAGCGTACCAGCCGTGTAGACGCGATCTCCGATGCGCACGCGCGTCACACCTTCACCAACGGCTTCGATCACGCCAGCTCCATCCGCGCCCGGCGTATATGGGGTCGGCGGCTTGGGGTAAATGCCAGAGCGGATGTAGGTCTCGACCGGATTGACGCCAACAGCGTGCATACGGACCACCACTTGCCCGGCTCCGGGTTGCAGATCGGGAACTTCCTCCAGCTTCAGAACTTCCGGTGGACCGAACTCGTGAACACGAATGGCTTTCATGCGAGGCTCCTCTTCTCGAAGTCAACATTGGGTGGAAACGCGCTGCCGGACAGCTTACGCTGCCCACGTCGGAGACGCTAGCCGTCGCACGCAGGTCGCCCTTCGACAGGACGGGAAAGAACAGGTATTTTTCCTTGAGTCGGCCGACAACGCAAAGGAGACATCATGTCATTCACCGCTATTACGCTGGAAAAACAGGATCGTATCGGTACCCTCACCCTCAACCGACCGGAAAAACTCAATGCCATAAGCCCAACCCTTATGACTGAGTTTGTCGAAGCACTCGACCAAATCGAGAAAGACTCTGACATTAAAGTCGTCGTCGTCCGTGGCGCAGGACGTGCCTTTTCTACTGGTTATGATCTTGGTGGCGGCGGCTGGGGAGACAAGAGCGGAAAACCGTTCACCATCGACGATGATCGCAGAATCTTGCAGCGTTACATCGAGAACTGGTTGCACTTACGTGATCTTCCTAAACCAGTCATCGCCATGGTGCATGGGTATTGTCTAGCTGGAGCGACGCAACTGTGCATTTGTACTGACATGATCTTCGTGGCCGAGAACGCACGTATCGGCTTCCCCTCGATTCCAGCAGGAGCTGGGTACGTCAGCGCTTTTTGGAATTGGATGGTCGGCCCGCACCGAACCAAATACCTAGCATTTCTCCCCGGCAGTCAGATCACCGGCAAAGAAGCAGAGGCAATAGGATTTGCAACGCGGGCGTTCCCAGCCGAGAAGTTAGAAGAAGAGACGTATAGCTATGCGCGGCGGGTGGCCAAGGTTCCGGCGCAAAAACTGCAACTGGAAAAAATGGGCATCAATCGCGCCATGGATCTGCGCGGCTTCCGCGTCGCCGTGCTCTCTGGAGCAGAGTACGATGCCATTTTCCACTTTGGTCCAGGCAACGAAGAGATACGGGCAATCCAAAAAGAGCGGGGTCTGCGAGGCGCGATTCAGTGGTATGAGGAGCAGTAGAGAAGAAAGGTTCTTCTACCTTCCGCTCCCATCAGCATAGATGGGAACCTTCCGGCCATTCAGACGAGAGACGGTGAAGCGGCAGGTGCCAAGCAAAGATGTTTCGCCGTCGGATTGGCCCACAAGCACGCCATGAAATTCGAGCCGCTTGCCACGCGGCTGTTCGGCTAACGGGCGTTGTGGATGGAGGGCACAGAGTAGTTGCGTCTCTTTCGCTGGCCACGTCAGCATTGTGGTTGTGACGGCGACACCAGCGTAAATGCGCTGCTCAATGTCGTCGAGCGCTGCGACTCCTGAAGTGGAGCAAAACTCTTGGTCGAGACGCTTCATGTAGGCGCGGGCACTCTGGCCAATCGGCCAGAGCAAAAGCTGTGCGTCGCGATGCTCGTCGCCCGTGGCTATGATCGCCCCGGACTGCCACAGTTCCTGGTTCGTGAGTCCTCCAGCAATGGCATGGTCGATGTTATACGGCACAGGCCGCACGTTTTTCCTCTTCGTGAAAGCCATCGACCATTTTCCTACTCGTCCGCTCGTGTCCGCAGCTTTGCTGAAAAGAATGGTGAACGCACGGTCTCCTTCCCATTGCACTGGTGTGGGTTCGATGGAGACTCGCACTTCTTCACCTTCTCGTGCGCCTTCTTTGAATTCGGCGCTATAGCTGGCGAGTAGGGCGCTCTCCTGTTCTTCTTCGGAAAGAGCAGCAAGTCCTACACGACGGGCTGCCGCGAGCATGCGTGGAGCAGCAAGCGTACCGACGGGGTTCAAGAGTTCCTTGGTAACGACGAAGGTTTCACTGTCGCGCAGCATGTCATTTCACCGTCACAATGACCTTGCGGTCGCGCGGGCCGTCAAGTTCGACGAATATCACCGACTGCCACGTACCGAGCGCTAATCTGCCATTCAGAACAGGAATGGTCTCGCTCGGCCCGAGCATTGCCGATTTCAAATGAGCAGCACCGTTACTGTCCACTTTATCGTGCCGCCACACGCCTTCTGGCACTATTCTCTCCAGCGCATCGAGCAAGTCCTCACCAATTTGCATGTCGTCATTCTCGTTGATGACGACTGCTGCCGTGGCGTGGGGCACGAAGACACAGCACATCCCTTCGCCAATGTCGGCAGACCGTACCACCTCCGACACTTGGGGAGTAATGTCGATGACTTCACATTTCTTATTGGTACGAACTTTCAGTTCCATTGCCTGCCTCTTCGTCATCAGCGGAGGCGATTTCTCCATCGAGCTGAGAACGCTCTTGTTTGGTCACGTCCATCGGTACTCCGGTCTTTTGCATCAGCGCTGTGGTCAAAAGGGTCTGATCCACCATGTCTTCGTAGCCGCTCTCCTGCACGACGCGCAATGCTTCTGCCCACAGGTCGGGAATGAGCTTGTAGATGTCATCGTGCACCTCGGCATACACTTTTCCGTAAAGCACACCAATTTTGACGGGCTGATACACGAATTCTCCCGGCACGCCAAGACGAATGATGTCAAAAAATTGGGCGATGTCTTCAGGATACATGCGGATGCAACCGTGCGTGACCAGCCGACCGACGGCCCAAGGATTGTTGGTGTCGTGAATCCGATACATGGGAAGAGTCAGCTCAATGCGATATTTTCCCATCGGGTTGTCCGGAGAACCGCCGGGAATGAAGTCCTCGGTCCAGCCTTTTTCTTTAATACGTTCCTGCTTAATGGACTCGGGAATCACCCAGGTTGGGTTGACGGTTTTCCCCAGGACTTTGAATTTGGCGGTTGGCGTCGGCCAGTCCTCGCGACCTAGTCCGACCGGTAAGGTAATGACCGAGCGGTTGGTCAACCGTTTTTCCAGAGGAGGAAAGTAATACATGCGCATCTCAGGAATGTTGACCACCACACCTTCATTCGCGCTTTTAGGCAGTGCCCACCATGTCGGCAGAGAAATTTCTGTAGCAATGTCGTCATTGGGAGTCGGAAGCCAGGGATCAATGTCTGGATAGGCTCCGGCAATCTCGTTAAAACCGAGATCAAAGTAGCGCGCGACATCGAGCAACGTATCTTTCTTCCTCATCGTGTACGCTTTGGGCGTGCCGATGATTGTCTGCGCGTCTAGGTCGTAGGGGGCTTTGGGCAAGATAAAAGGACGAGCGACGATCTTATCTAATGCGAAGAACTCTTGCTCCGTCCAGGCAAAGGACTGAGATGGCAACACTAACAGCATGCCTAGCAAGACGTTTATGAGTCTGCGTCTGCTTATTCGATGGGTTCTCATGGGGAGGTTCACCAACCTTTCTTCTCCTCACTTGGTTGTGGGATTTTGGTCTGAGGAGGCAGGGGAAGATTTTTGTTTGGGACGGGACACTCGTTTTGGCTGCTGGACGGCGGCGAGCAGCCGGTCGAACTTGATATTCAGATTCACGATACTGCCTTGCAAGGTTTCGATCTTGGCGAGAAGCTTATTGTAATCAGCCTTCGACGGCAGGTTGAGGAGTCCGAGGACATGGTTGATATTTTGATCGACCTTCCCTTTGGTCTCCAAGGCACTCCGCAGGGTCTTCTCTATCGCCGAGGCGAAAGAGGGGTGAGTGGTGGCTTCTTTGGCAAGTCGAGACACTTGCTCTTCACCAGCTTCATAGAGCTTCTCAAAAAGCGATTTTTCTTCCTGCTTCATAATTCCTATGTGTGGGAGAGAAGCTTTACCGGAAAGGCCGATCAGGGTATAGCAGAGACCTCACGAGAGGATACCAACACGCATGGATCTCGAATCGTTCCTGGGTTACTTTACCGGTCTGCGCATTCTGGGCGGTGCTTTATCGTTTCCTTCTCTTCTCGCGACTGCGGCGATGACACATTGTCTGGACAGTATAGTCTGTCGTTTCTTCGCAAGGAATAATGGCTATCGGAAAGATGTGTGGACTGTCCTGGGCTTCTGTTTTGGCATCTGGGCTGTAGTGGCGCTTTTGCTCTTCTCTAGAAAACGTGAAGAGTGAGCAAGTTACGGTCGTGCTCCGTGAGTCCTGCGGATCGCTTCACTCCGCCTCGTTTTCAGTTTCACTAACAGTTTCCTCGTCTGCCAACACTGTCACTACAGGAATCTCTTCGGCTTCTATATCTTCTTCTTTTTCAGCTAAGAGCGCTAAGCTCGCGACTCTTTCGTTAGAGCGGACATTGAACAGCCGCACTCCTTGGGTATTCCGCCCAATAACGCGGAGTTCCGCCATACGCAAGCGGATGATCCTTCCTCCATCGGTGACGAGCATGAGATGATCGTCATCCGTGACTTGGCGTACGCTGATGACCTCGCCGGTCTTCTCGGTCGTGCGCATGGTGATGACGCCTTTTCCTCCGCGCGACTGTGCGCGATATTCGTCGTTGCCACTGCGCTTGCCATATCCGCCAGCAGAAACAGTCAGTAGCGTCGATTCTCGGTTGAGAATTTCGAGAGAAACTACAGCATCGTCGTCGTCCAACGTGATGCCTTTGACCCCGTAGGTTCCCCGGCCTGTGGACCGCACTTCTTCTTCGGCAAACCGGATAGCTTGTCCTTTTTTCGTGGACAGCAGGATTTCTTGCTGTCCATCGGTCAGCTTCACGCTGATGAGTTCGTCATCGTCTTCGAGCGCGAGTGCAATGATTCCGTCGCGGCGTGGGTTCGAGTAGGCCATGAGTTCCGTCTTTTTGACCAGCCCTTTTCGTGTGGCAAAGACGATGTACTGCCCTTCCTGAAATTCTTTGACAGGAAGATAGGCCGAGACTTTCTCCCCGTCTTTAAGGGGCAGAAGATTGATGATCGCTTTTCCCTTCGAGATGCGACTTCCTGGGGGGATTTCATGGACTTTCACCCAATACACGCGCCCAGCCGTAGTAAAAAACAGCAGAAAGGCGTGGGTAGAAGAGATAAAGAGATGTTCGACGAAATCCTCTTCTCTAGTCGTCGCGCCGACGACCCCTTTCCCACCACGACGTTGCGAGCGATAGAGCGTCGTCGGATTGCGCTTAATATATCCCTCGTGAGAGATGGTCACGACCATGTCTTCGTTGGCGATGAGGTCCTCGATGGAAAGGTCGCTCGCCTCAGCAATAATTTGGGTGCGGCGCTCGTCAGCAAATCGCGCACGTAAATCCGCGAGTTCTTCTTTGATCACCCCGTCGATCTCTTGTGGACTAGAGAGAATGGTCTGCAGGCGAGCGATCAGTTCCAAGGTCTCGCGGTGGTCAGTTAGGATTTTTCCTTGTTCGAGCTGCGTGAGACGTTGCAGCCGCATATCGAGAATCGCCTGCGACTGCACCTCGCTCAGCGAGAATTGCGTCATCAGCGTCTGGCGCACGAGTGTCGGGTTTTGCCCTTCGCGGATCACTCGGAGAACGGCATCAAGGTTATCCAACGCAATTTTCAGACCTTCGAGGAGGTGGAGTCGCTCTTGGGCTTTCCCGAGATCAAAAGCGATGCGACGACGAACGACCTCGCGGCGATGAGCAAGAAACAGGACCAGAGCGTCTTTGAGTGTTAATAAGCGAGGGCGACCATCGACGATGGCAAGAAGGATGACGCCAAAGGAATCTTGCAGAGGAGTCATTTTATACAGTTGGTTCAGCACCACAGTAGGAACGGCATCTCTTTTCAGTTCAATAACTATGCGCATGCCGTCCCTGTCAGATTCATCTCTGAGGTCAGAAATCCCGTCGATTCTCTTCTCATTCACAAGGTCAGCGATCCGCTCAATGAGGCGTGCCTTATTGACCTGAAAAGGAATCTCATTCGCGATAATACAATTCTTGCCAGTGCGTTTATCGACCTCCACTTCAGTGCGGGCACGCATGTGGATGATGCCTTTGCCAGTTTCGTAGGCTTCGCGCACGCCAGCCGTGCCGTAAATGAATGCGGCCGTGGGAAAGTCGGGACCTGGAATATAGCGCATGAGCGCGGTTACGCTCAGACTCGGATCCTCAAGCAAAGCAAGAAGGGCATCAATCACTTCTCCGAGATTATGCGGGGGGATGTTTGTGGACATGCCCACGGCGATCCCTGACGAACCGTTGATAAGCAAGTTGGGCAATTTGGCAGGAAGGACAACCGGCTCACGAGTCGTTTCGTCGTAGTTGGGAATGAAATCAACGGTTTCGCGTTCGATGTCGTCCAGAAGCTCGCTGGCAATGCGCGTCATGCGAATTTCTGTGTAACGCATGGCGGCTGGTGGATCGCCATCAATTGATCCAAAGTTACCTTGCCCGTCAATGAGCGGATAACGAAGAGAAAAGTCTTGTGCCATCCGCACAATTGTGTCATAGACAGCAGCATCGCCGTGCGGATGGAACTTACCGATGACATCGCCAACAATGCGGGCGGACTTCTTGTAGGCGCGATTCCAGTCGTTTCCCAACTCAGACATGGCATAGAGCACGCGGCGATGCACCGGCTTCAAGCCATCACGAACGTCGGGCAGGGCGCGGCCAATGATGACGCTCATAGCGTAGTCCATGTAGGACTGCCGCATTTCTTGCTCGATATTAACCGGAATGAGATGACCGTTCGGTAAATGCTCCATCACATCAGTGTCCCAGAAAAGTGCTTGGCTTTCACGATCTTACAGATGGCAGTACAAGACGCAGGTCTTTAGATATCGAGGTTTTTCACAGCGAGGGCGTTGTCGGCAATGAATTGTCTTCTGGGTTCGACCTCGTCCCCCATCAAAGTAGAAAATATCTCGTCAGCCTCGTAGGCATCTTCTATTTTCACTTGCAGGAGGGTCCGCATCTCAGGATTCATTGTCGTCTGCCACAGTTGCTCAGGATTCATTTCTCCTAAGCCTTTGTAGCGCTGGATCTCAACTCCTTGCCGTGAGCGGGCGAGGATAGCGTCTGCCGCTTCTTTGTAGCTTTTCACGATGCGCTGTTCACCTTTCTCGGTCAGTGTCAGGGGGAGCGTCCCAATGGCACTGAGTTCGAGGCACAGCTTGGCAATTTCCTGAACTTCCGGGGAAAATAGGAAGTCGCTATCTAAAACCGTCGTCATACCGGACCCATTGGTTCCCGTTGTGACAAGAATACGAAATCCTCCGGTCTCAGCATCATCTTCGATGGTGAAACGCACTGGAAGAAGGTCTGGAAAAGAAAGGGCAATGGCTCTTTCGGCTGCCGAGAGAAGCGTTAGGAGAGTCTCTCGGTCCCGAAGTGCATCGAGTGAAAACTCAGGTTGGCTGAGAAAGACAGAAACAAGGCGACGGTTTCGTCCTTTGCGCTCCACGATGTCGAGAAGCTTTTCACAGAAGAGGAACCGCTTCACCCACGATTTGAGGGCATCGCTATTCATGGACCCAGCTTGAATATTTTCGATGCCGATGTCGATGAGAAAGTCATCGAGAGAGAGATCGTCCCGTAAGTATCTCTCGTTCTTGCCCTTTTTGAGGCGAAATAATGGCGGCTGGGCAATGTAGAGGTAACCATTTTCAATGATGCCAGGTAACTGGCGATAGAAAAATGTCAGAAGGAGCGTGCGGATATGTGAACCGTCCACATCTGCGTCCGTCATCAAAATGACTTTGTGGTAGCGCAGTTTCGCAAGGTCCGTGTCATCTTTACCTACGCCTGCGCCAAGGGCAGAAATGAGCAGCCGGATTTCTTGGGACGAGAGCATTTTATCGAAGCGAGCTTTCCCGGGAGAGAGCCAGAATCGAGGGCGCCTTTTCTACGAGCAAGTTCCTTTGCTTTTCTCGCGGCTTCGCGTGCACGAGAGGCTTCGATACTCTTTTGGCCAATACGTTTGGCCTCAGCTGGATGTTCCTCGAAGTATGTGCCAAGCTTTTCGTTGAGCAAGGCTTCGACAAAACCTTTGACCTCACTATTGCCAAGTTTGGTTTTTGTTTGCCCTTCAAACTGTGGTTCAGGCACCTTCACGCTAATGATAGCGGTGAGTCCTTCGCGGATATCTTCGCCCTGAAGCCCTTCTTGGTCTTTCTTGAGCAAATTGTTCGCGAGAGCGTAGGAATTGACAGTGCGGGTCAGCGCGGATTTCAAGCCGATGAGATGTGTTCCGCCTTCTATCGTGTTGATGTTATTGGCGAAAGAGTAAATATTTTCGATGTACCCCTCGTTCCATTGGAGGGCGACCTCGGTTTCAGTTCCGTCTTTCTCGCCGCGCAGATAGATGACTTTTGGATGCAGGGGAGTCTTGGCCACGCCAAGGTGCTCGACAAACGAAATGATGCCGCCTTCGTAATGGAAATCGTGAGTCTTTGTCGCGTCGCGTTCGTCGTTAATGGAAATCTGTAGGCCAGGGTTCAAAAAGGCGAGTTCCCGAAGTCTTTGCGAGAGTAAGTCGAAGCTGTACTCTCGCTCACCAAAAATCTCGACATCTGGCTTGAACGTGACACGGGTGCCACTCTCAGCGGAAATGCCGACCTCGCGCAATGGTTCTTCAGGATCACCTCGGTGGTAGCGCTGGAAAAAGACTTTTCCTTCTCTTTTGATCTCAACATCAAGGGTTTCGGAGAGCGCGTTGACCACAGAGATGCCAACGCCGTGCAGGCCGCCGGAGACGCGATAGGCCCCTTTCTCGAATTTTCCACCAGCGTGCAGCTTTGTGAGCACGACTTCTGCGGCGGAGATCCCCTCGGTCGGGTGAATTTCAGTAGGAATGCCGCGCCCGTTATCAGTCACCGTCACGCTATTGTCGATATGCAAAGTCACATGGACGCGGTTGCAGTGCCCAGCAAGTGCTTCATCGACGGAGTTATCAACGATTTCGAAGACGAGGTGGTGAAGTCCCCTTTCTGCAGTATCTCCGATATACATTCCAGGTCTCTTGCGCACGGCTTCGAGACCCTCAAGAACCTTAATCTGGCTCGCCCCGTAATCTTGATCGAGCATGTACTCCCCAGGACCGTCACGTTTATTAGAAAGTGATTATTTTTCAATAGCTTTCCAGGCGGAGAACTTACCATCATTTTTCCCCAGAGTAAATCGGATTTTTCCTGAAACGCTCTTGATAGAACGACATTCGTAAATATTAGAAGATGCGCATCGGCATGATGATGTAAGAAAAGTCGGGATCTTCCTCGGCTTGGAGAAGCCCAGGGCTGACTTCATCTTTGAGAAAGAGGTTGATCTTGAGTCCCTCGTCCAAAACGTTGAGCACTTCGGTGAGGTAACGGCCGTTGAAGCCGATGGTCAGATCTCCGCCGTTGTTCTCGACTTCGAGTTCCTCGGTGCCTTCGCCAAGATCTGGTGTGTTGACGGAGACAGTCATCTTCTGTTTCTCGATTTGTAGCTTGACGCCACGTGCGCGTTCCGTCGTCAGGACGAGGAGACGACGCACGGCGCTGAGAAATTCCTCTCTGGGGAACGAGACGAAGTTTTTCTTCTCTTTGGGGATGACTTGGTGGTAATCTGGGAAGTCTCCTTCTATGAGGCGCATAGAAAGCTCTGTAGTGCCTTTTTTCAGCACGGCAGTAGCGCCATGTAGTGCAAGGTCAGTTTCGCTGTCCTCGTCCTTCTCCAGCAGTTTACGGGCCTCTATGAGCCCCTTCCGTGGAAGGATGGCATGCGGCCATGCATCAACCTCGGCAATCCCAGCCTCTCGTTCGATAATGGCGAGACGATGACCATCGCTGGAGACCATGCGCAGCTTGCCTGTCGGTTGAGCTTCGAGATAGACACCGCTGAGGTTTTGTCGCGACTCGTCCGGGGAGCTGGCAAAAAGAGTTTTCTCGATCATCTCTCCCAAGATCTTCCCTGGCAGCGCTACTGAGACTGCCACTTTCTTGTCATCTGTTCCTACCGTAGGCGTGATGGCTGGGAATTCTTTGGGATCAAAACTTGCCATGCGGAAACGGGAGCGTCCGCTACTCACCTCGACCCAGCCCTCCCCGGACGAACGCAGGATGAGTCGCTCGGGAGGCAGTTCGCGGACGATCTCGTAGAGCTTGCGTGCGTCGGTCGTGACTGCTCCGCTTTTCTTGACCACAGCTTTGCATTGCTGACGAATGCCGATCTCCAAGTCTGTCGCCCCTAGCGACACCGTCTCCTCTCTCCCTTCGATTAAGACATGCGATAGGATGGGAAGCGACGAGCGTTTCTCCACTACCCCCTGAACAAGATACAAACAGCGAAGCAGTTCTTCTTTCTCGACTGCGCATTCCATGTCTTTTTCCTTTGCCATATGCTCTGCTCTTTCTATTCTCGTTTTTTCTTTTTCTTACCACGTTGTTCGCATTTTCTCTCCTCACCCTTTTCCCCTCCTACTTCTTATATTTTCTTACAGTAGTAGTAGTAGGGGGTGTGAAAACTGTGGATAAGTGGTCTAAGTACCTGAAAAATTAGGCCAAAGTTATCCACAGGGGCTGTGGATAAAGGTGTGAATAAGTTGTGAATAACTTTTTCCCCCTCGAAGTTATCCACAGGTTATTCACAGGTTATCCACAGGTTATTCACAGGGTTATCCACAGGGTTATTCACACCCCTTCATATAAGCTTTTCTATACATGATACACCTCAATGCATTAGGAAAAGTTATTCGTGCTCCCATTTGTTTAGCCGTACACGATGTACTCGATTCTTTCGACGACCGTGCGCAATTCTTCGTCTTTCTTCAACCGCTTTTCGATGGCCGCGCAGGCGTACAAGGCCGTCGTATGATCTTTTCCACCAAACCGCATGCCAATCATAGGGTAGGAGGCGTTCGCGAGCTTCCTGCACAGAAACATGGCGACCTGACGAGGAAACGCTACCAGCTGGGTGCGTCTCTTCGAGGTCAGATCGGCCACGCGGATGTTGAAGTATTTACAGACCGCTTTCTGTACCGACTCGATTGAGACTTCTTTTTCTTTGCCCTTGACGAGATTTTGCAGGACTTGTTTGGCGAAGTCAGGAGTCACTTGGCTATTCGTCAGGGTCGAGAGCGCCGCCAAGCGGGTTAAGCTCCCTTCCAGTTCGCGCACGTTCGCAGTGACGTGAGAGGCGATATATAACGCTACCTCTGGCGGCAGGTTGATTCGCTTGAGGTGGGCCTTGCGTTGAAGGATAGCGACACGAGTTTCCAAATCTGGCGGCTGAATATCGGCAATCAGTCCCCACTCGAACCGATTCCGCAGACGTTCCTCGAGGCCGCCAATTTCGTTGGGGAACTTGTCTGACGTGAGCACGATTTGCTTGTGCGACTCATACAAGGTGTTGAAGGTATGAAAAAACTCTTCTTGGGTGCGCTCTCTTCCGGAAAGAAACTGGATGTCGTCCACAATCAACAGATCAGCTTGGCGAAACTTATTCTTGAAGTCGTCCATGCGGTCGCGCCGCAGATGGGAGATAAGCTCGTTGGTGAAAGACTCGGAGGAGAGGTAAAAGACGCTACTGCGCCCTTGTCGGACCATGGTTTCATGGCCGATCGCGTTGATGAGGTGGGTTTTTCCTAATCCGACGCCACCATAGATGAACAATGGGTTGTAGTGCTTGCCAGGATGATCGGCGACGGCACGAGCCGCAGCATGAGCGAACTGGTTCGCTGCCCCGACAACGAAAGTAGAGAAGGTGTAATTCGAGACGAGCCCATTTTTTTTCTGAACGCGTGCCGGTTCGGCCTTCTCAGGCTCGGGTACACTTGGAGCGAAGAGTTCTCCTTGTGGCTTATTCGCGAGGTGGAGGATGATATGGGCTGGATAGCCAAAGATCTCTGCTAGCGTCTCTCGCAACGGTTCGATGAGGTTACCGAGGAGCCAGTCGCGAAAGAGTGTACTTGGGACCTCCAAGTGCAGAGTATCGTCCCGCAACGCGATTGGTCGGATCGGTTTCAGCCATGTTTCTGTTGTTGTTTTTCCAACCTTCTTCTCTAGGGCCGCCAACACCTGTTCCCACACCTGCTCCATACCCCACTCCCGCATCGTGTCGATTGCGAAGTTATTCACACCTGTGAATAACTCTGTAAGTTCTTTTGCTATAAAAGGTTTTCGACTCTCCTCCACAGGATTTTCCACAAGCCTCTCCCTGGCATCCTCTCCTCCACTCTAGGAAACTCCCGAATAGTGGGGGCGTTTCTGAGGGAGAAGGGGAGAGGTCTCACACTTGTCCTCGAATGTCTCGCTTTGTCAGAAGAAACGGGATTGTGAACCGACAGTGGGTAGGGTCTTAGACCTTTTCGTTTTGCATTGCAAGTGAAAAAAGGCGGGGTCTGGAAATAGCCGAGATTGCTATACAATCTTTTCACCTTGACGCCACCCTAGCGAGAGTGCTAGCAGGGTGGGGAATTTCACCTCTCAGAAGAACGATCTATGTCCACGTCACATAAGCTTTTTCTCGAAGCACAGGAATATATTCCTGGTGGAGTCAACAGCCCGGTGCGTGCTTGGCGCGCCGTCGGCGGGCATCCACTGTTTATTCAACGCGGGCGCGGCTGCCGTGTCATTGATGCTGATGGCAAGGAGTATATTGACTACGTCGGGTCCTGGGGGCCGCTGATCGCTGGTCACGCCCATCCGCAAGTCCTGAAAGCTTTGGAAGAGGCGATCAAGCGCGGGACGAGCTTCGGAGCGCCCACCCCACGCGAGATCGAACTCGCCAAAGCAATCATCGCAGCTGTGCCGTCAATCGAGCGGATACGTCTCACATCTTCTGGGACTGAAGCCGCGATGACGGCGATCCGTCTTGCCCGTGGGTACACTGGCCGGCCAAAGATTCTCAAGTTCGCGGGATGTTATCATGGGCACTCCGATGCGCTGCTCGTGCGTGCCGGCTCGGGCGCGTTGACCTTCAGCAATCCCGATAGCCAGGGGGTGCCCGAAGCCTTCGCGAGCCAAACCTTGGTGGCCGAGTACAATGATCTTGGGAGCGTGGAGGCATACCTCAAGGCCAACCCGGGCTCTGTCGCTGCTGTCATTGTCGAGCCAGTACCTGGGAATATGGGAGTCGTGCTGCCTGAAGCGGGATTCCTTGAAGGGTTGAGTGCGCTGACCCGCGATCATGGCGTGGTGCTCATCTTCGACGAAGTCATCAGTGGCTTCCGCATGGCGCGAGGAGGAGCCCAAGAAGTGTACGGTGTTGTTCCTGATCTGACCTGCTTGGGCAAAGTCATCGGTGGTGGGATGCCGCTGGCAGCTGTTGGCGGGAAACGGGAGATCATGGAACTTCTTGCTCCCTTGGGGCCGGTCTATCAAGCCGGGACCCTTTCTGGAAATCCAGTTGCTGTCACTGCTGGCCTCGAAACCTTGAAAATCCTTGCTGCTCCGGGCTCGTACCAAAGACTGAATGACCTCGGTACGCTCCTCGCCGAAGGGCTCCGCCGAGCGGTTCACGACGCCGGTCTGCGGGCATGCGTCAATCAAGCTGGTTCTTTGCTCACCATATTCTTCGGCGTCGATCACGTGCGCGACTATGCCACGGCCACGCAGAGTGACACGGCGATGTTCGCCCGCTATTTCCAGGGCATGATTGAGCGTGGGATCTACCTGCCACCTTCCCAATTTGAGGCCATGTTTCTCTCGCTTGCCCATAGCGAGACAGAAATCCACGAAACGCTGGCTGCGGCCAAAGAAGTGTTCGCTAGCCTGCGTGGCTAACCGCTATGGCGAAAGAGCCTTCTTCTCCTGCCTTGGGGTGGTATGGCGTGCTCGCCTTCGAGCTGGGGTGGATTGTCGCGGCGGGAAGTTTGCTCGGCTACTACGCTGATAATTATTTCGGCACTAGCCCGCTCCTAACGGCAATTGGGTCGATTGGCAGCGCGGCTGGTGCGTTTTACCGTCTGATTGCCGCTCTGAACCGTGCCTCTCGTTACCGAGAGAATGGACACGATGCCGAACATGATGATCGAAAAGATTGAGCGCTGGCATCTCGTGCTGCTTGGTGGGTGCGCTGTGCTCATGGGCGTGACTGGTTGGCTGCATGTTCCGAGCGTGTTGTTGGGCGGCGGCGTGATGCAACTGAACTTTTGGCTGCTCAAAAAAATCGTACGAGCGCTGATCGGTCCCGCCGCTCTTCAGGAAAAACGAGCCACGTGGCGTGCGGTCGTCGTCGTTTTAGGGAAGGTTGCCCTCTCGTTGGTTTTTCTTGGCGGACTCTTTTGGCGCTATCCAATTGAGGTCTGGGGTTTCATGGTCGGGGTGTCTTTACTGCTCCTAACCTGCATGATAGTCACGCTGCTCGAACCAATGACTAGCACTCCTGCTGAAGAACACGACGCGTAAATTTCCCCGTGTTGTTCTTCTTTCTTGCTGGTCCACCAAACGCTTCATCGACAATAGGATACGAATGGAACATCATTCCTTCACTTGGGTCTCCGCTATCCCCGGGGTCAACCTGCTTCCCGGCCACGTTTCTACCGCGCTCCTCGTGCTCGCTATCATCGTGTTCTTCGTGATGCGTGCCAACAGCCAACGTGCTGCCGCGCAGGACAGCGCTATTCCTGACGATTCACTCACGTTCCGTAACATTGCCGAACTCATGGTCGAAGGCATTATTGGCATGGCCGAGGGTATCTTAGGCCATCAAGCACGGAAATACGTGCCGCTCTATGGGACCTTTTTCATTTTCATTTTGGTCTCGAACCTGATGGGGCTCATCCCCGGGTTCTCTCCGCCGACCACGAACTTCAATGTCACGTTGGCCTTAGGGCTGTTATCGTTTACTGCCTACAATTTTTTTGGCTTTAAGGAACAAGGGATTGGCTATCTCAAGCACTTTATTGGCCCGATGCTGTGGCTTGCGCCGCTGATGATCCCGTTGGAACTCATCAGCAACTTCGTGCGTCCATTCTCTTTGGCTCTGCGTCTTTTGGGCAATATGACCGGCGATCACACGGTGCTGGAAATCTTCACCGACCTGACGAAGGTCATCATCCCGGTCATCTTTTATGGGCTTGGGACGTTCGTGTCGTTCGTCCAAGCCTTTGTGTTCACGTTGCTGAGTATGGTGTACGTCTCGCTCGCGGTGACGCATCACGGCGGCGAGGAACACGGCCACGCACACCACTAACATTTGCCAAATCAACCGCTTTCTGAGAACAGTCGGGCACGAGGTGGAAGAGGATAAGAGGAGAGGTTGGCCCACGAACACTGTTCAGGGGAAAGCACGAAAGGAAGTCGGTATGAAGAAGTTCGGTCTGACAGGTCTCCTGTCCATGCTTATGTTCCTCGCCTTGGCGGGAAGCGCTCTTGCTGCTGATGGAGCGGACGCCAGCCGAGGGCTCATCGCGATTGGCGCAGGGCTTGGTCTCGGTATCGCAGCGGCTGGCGCTGGTATGGGTCAAGGTCGCGCTGTGGCGTCGGCCATGGAATCGATTGGTCGCAACCCTAATTCGGTAGATCGCATTCAGACCCCGATGATTATCGGTCTGGCCTTCATCGAATCGCTGGTCATTTACGCGCTGATTATTGCGTTCACCCTGTCCGGCAAAATCTAAGGACGCATCGCACGAAATACGCAGCGAGTTCTGGACTTCGTCATTCCGGGCGAGCGTAGCGAGACCCGGAATCTAGGAACAACAGACTGGATTCCCGCCTGCGCGGGAATCACGGACTGCTCGACAAAAGAGGGGAATCGGCTTTGCCGGTTCCCCTCTTCTTTTTCCTGGCTTGTCGTCAGGCTAGATGTAATTCTGTTGGTGTAGATATTCCGCCATGAGCACTGCGCCTTTGGCGGCACCCATCTTTGTATTGTGGCTAACCAGCATGTATTTGACGGCATTGTCGAGTGCTCGATCCGGGCGCAGCCGGCCGACCGAGGTCGCCATGCCATCTTCGGCGTCGCGGTCCAAACGCGGCTGCGGACGAAACGGATCGTCGTGAACGATAATCATGTGCTGCGGGGCCGACGGTAAGCCTGACTTTACAAACTCCTGACCGAATTCGATCATGGCCGCCCGAGCATCTTCCACGGAACACGGGTTCGCCATTGAAGCGACCACCGCCTCTGTATGACCTTCCATCACCGCCGCTCGCGTGCAGGTGGCGCTCACCACGAAGTCCGCCGGTGCGATCTGCCCTTCTCCCAAGACGCCTAAAATCTTCAGGGCTTCTTTTTCGACCTTTTCTTCTTCTCCAGAGATAAAGGGAATGATGTTATCGAGGATATCGAGCCCGATGACACCAGGGGAACGGCCTGCGCCGGAAAGACCTTGCATCGAGGTCATGAACA
The DNA here is from genome assembly GCA_005804965.1 of Pseudomonadota bacterium. Classification (GTDB taxonomy): domain Bacteria; phylum Desulfobacterota; class Binatia; order Bin18; family Bin18; genus SYOC01. Next base: position 1,863 of record SYOC01000381.1, on the reverse strand, counting down.
CTTTCTTCAGACCGAAGGCATCGAACAGCGGCTTCAGCGTGATGGCCATGCCGATCGTCGTACAGTTCGGCTGAGTGGCGATGAACCCCTTCCAGCCACGATTTTTCTTCTGCGCGTCGATCAGCCGGACGTGATCGAGGTTCACACCGGGGATGAAAATCGGCACGTCGGTCTCGTAGCGGAAGGCCGACGCCGTGCTGACCACGGGCGTAGTTTTCGCGTAGAGCGGCTCAAGTTCTCGCGCCGGTTCCGACTCGACGGCAGAGAACACCAGATCAATTCCGCTCAAATTGATCGACGACGCTTCCTGCACCGGTAGCGCGAGGGCTTCCTGTGGAGGTTCTTCCTGGCACCACCAACGCCGTGCGCCCGTCTTCGGGTCGCGAATAGCTTCAGCGTAGCGCTTACCAGCCGAGCGCTCGGATGCGGCAAGAAGACTGACCTCGAACCAAGGATGGTTCCGCAACGCGACCAAGAATTGCTGTCCGGCAATACCGGTCGCCCCAACAACAGCGACTCGTTTTTTCATAATGGAGTAATGAACGCGAGGCGCAGGGGTTTGTCAACATCCTGAGCCGAGCTTTTTTGCCGGTTGACTTCGACGGGCGATCCCATCTAAGACTCTGTGCACGGAAGGAGCCGCACATGGCCGTTATCGAATACTTCGAGGAATTTCAGATCGGGGCCGAATACACCACTCACGCTCGCACTATTACCGAAACCGACATCGTGACCTTCGTGAACCTGTTTGGCTTTCACGAGCCGTTGTTCATTGACATGGAGTTCGTGAAGAACCGCAGTATGTTTGGCAGTCGCATTGCGCCAGGGGCGTTCACGTTCTCGCTGTGCGAAAGCATGGCGATTCAATCCGGGCTGGTGAAAGGCGGCATGGCGTTGCTTGGCGTGCAGGAGATGAAGATCCCTGCGCCGTTGCGTTGCGGCGACACCGTGCATGTGAAGGTCAAAGTCCTGGCCAAGCGCGAAACCTCGAAGCCGGATCGTGGCGTCGTCACTTCCGAGCAGCAGGTCATCAATCAGAACGGTGATGTTCTGCTGGAATACACGGTGAACCGCATGATTCGGCGCCGGCCAGCAGCGTGACAGGGACAACTCTTGTGGTTGTCCTCATCGTTCTCCGGCGGCCCTACGCTCTTTCTTCTGCAAGTGGGGAGGGGCGGCGTCTTTTGGCTCGTTTCCGCGCTGTGGTAGGTTTGGTGCTGACTTTTTGTTGCAGCAATAATTCCCCCTTGAGCCGATGCAGCTCTGCTCCATAGAAGCGCTCGTCAGAAGGCACAGAAAAGTCATAATCTCGTTGAAATTCTGTCTCGACTTTTCTCCGCATTATTGGTCCATTGCATGACATGAGATTTTTTCGGTAGGAACTTCGATTAAAAAAACTCCCCTAACGTCCTTCAGGAGGTCCGATTCATGCACCGCCTCTCCCTACACAGTTTCGCTCTGCCCCTCTCTTTGCCTCTGTCTTTTTCCCTGTCTCTGCTCCTCTTCCCCATGTCCCTCACCGCCCTCGCAGTAGACAGCATCCAGACCGTGGACAGCAACGGCGATGTCGGCGCGTACACCTCGCTGGTCTTGGACGGCCACGGCTACCCCGTGGTCAGCTACCATGACCGCTTCAACGACGACCTCAAGGTGCTGCACTGCAACGACGCCAACTGCGCGGGCAACAACGAGAGCATCCAGAGTGTGGACACGGCGGGCAATCTCGGCGACTACACCTCGCTAGTGCTGGACAGCCACGGCTATCCCGTGGTCAGCTACCGTGACAACACCAACGGTGCCCTCAAGGTGCTGCACTGCAACGACGCCAACTGCGCGGGCAACAACGAGAGCATCCGGAGTGTG
>SYOC01000380.1 GCA_005804965.1 Pseudomonadota bacterium | reverse complement strand
ACTTCGTCACGTTAGAGTGGCGGCATAACATCAACCGGATCTCGCGCGAGATGCCGACCATCGGGGCGGCCTTTCAGTTTCTCAATCTTGATGCCTTCGATTACTACCTCAACCTGCGTGAGGAATATGACGGGGTGTGGGATTACGGCCCGCAGAGCCTTCAGAAGCAGGTCGATGGTGGTGGCGGCACCAATTACTGGGACAAATATTTTGGCCGGCAGACGGCAAAATATGCGAGCGAGTTCGTCCGGGAAAAGAATTTCCAATATTTGACCACTATCCAAGAGACCGAGAAGCAGGGCAATCGTCTTGCCCTGTTCGAGTGGTACTTCAACATCACCAAGGGGCCGTTGTTCTTGCGCATCGGGCGCCAGAACCTGTCGTGGGGTGAGACCGACGGCTTTCGGCTGTTGGATCAGATCAACCCCTTGGATAACGGCTTTGGCGGCTTCCTGATACCGTTGGACGAACGGCGGGTGCCGCTCAATATGCTACGGGCGCAGTGGAGCTTTGGGACGGTAGGGCCGGTCAGCGACTTGACCCTTGAAGGGTTTGTCTCCCCGGATCGGCGCACGGCGGCTAACTACGGGCTGGCGTTGGGCAGTTACTGGACCCCGTATACGGTGACGTCCCCAACCGAGGTGCATCGGATGCCGTGTGGCGGTCCGTTGTACGGACGCAAGAGTCCTGGGCCGAATGATGCCCCTGGCAACGGTGCCCCGTGTAGCTTCCGGGCCCAAGGGCCGCATAGCAGCCTCAAAGACAGCCGGGGTGGTGGCCGGATCATCGGCACGATTCATGACTTCACCTTCTCACTCGCGCATTATTACACCTGGCAAGACGGACCGGTGTCCGCCGGCGCGATCCTCTCACCCACGGCCGCACACTTAGCGTGGGACCTGGATTCGTCAGGCAATATGTTCAAGTGGATCACGGGAAAAAATGCGTTGGAGAAGGACTCCAACGGGAAGTATGTGAATAACCCCTGGGGCAGCAATGACCAGGTGAAGAGTGCCACGAATGGTGTCGGTGGTCCCGGCGCAGGGACTGGGGTGCCAGCCGTGCAGGAGCGCAACACCGTGGTGCCGATTCGGGAGAAGCGCATTCAGATCACGGGCGCGACGTTATCATTCCCGGTCAATGCGTTGACCGGCATGTTCGTGGGGTCAGACAATCCGTTGTACTACATCTACACGACCTTCCGTGGTGAGTTTGCCTACATGCGCAATGTTGGGCTGCGTGCGCCCATTCATGATGGATCGGTGGCGTATGGGTCGGAGAACGGGACATCGTTGGCGCATCGCGAACGGTTTTTGACCTTACCGTTGGAGGAAGCGGCGAAGCGCTACGAAGCAGCGGGGGACAGTACGACGGCGGCAACGATTCGGAAGAACGCGGTCTACAACCGACGGTTTTTGCCGGGTGGGTCGTTTTCGAGTGAAGGGAATTGCACGGATTCTGCCGGGACGCGAGGGTGTCGGCTCGGGCGGTTCAAGAGTCGGGACATATGGGCATTCAGCGTGGGGTTGGACCACAACCAATGGTTCCGCTTCCTCAACCCCAACAACAGCTTCACGCTCTCGGGGCAGATGTTCGTGCAGCATGTGTTGAATAACCGCCATTATGATCGGGATAGTCCGATCAGTTTGGATAACGAAGAGTTCAGCGGTGGGATCACGCGACGGAGCATTGCCACGATCGGGCCAGGGCGGACGGATCCCAAGCTGCTCAGCCGGCCCGGAGGCATCGGGGACCGGGGGTTTTCGTGCATTCAAGCCGGGCAAACCGGGGCACCGAATAAGCCACAAACGGCCCCGTGTCTGACCAAGCGGCTGGCTGAGGTTCCTGATTTCAGCTTCGTGAACACGTTGGCGGTTTCGACCCAGTATTGGGGCGGCAACCTGCGTCCGAGCTTGATATTTTTCTACGACTGGTCAGGCTCGTGGTTGGTGCAGCCGGGGGTGGATTGGACCTTCTACGATCCGTTCCGCGCTAGCGTGAAATACAACTGGATTGACGGCAACTATGGCGGCATTGGGGTCTTCAAGACCAAAGACAGCATCTGGTTGGAGTTGCAGTATCTGCTCTATTAAGGAAGGAGTGCTGAGTCCTGCGTGCTGAGGGAAGACGAGTACACTTCCCTTTGAGACTCAGGATTCATTGCTCAGGACTCAGCACTAGCGAGCGGTCCATCCGGGTCGCTCGCTAGTGCTCTCAGCGCTGAGTGGCAGGATCAACCTTCCCACCTCTCCCTTCTGCTATCACTGACCACGTTCTGCTAAAGCGATGAGGTTGTTTTCTCCTCTGGTTTTCTCACCGAGTGAAGAAACTACGCCTCAAGATGCTTTCTCCACGAATACAGTTCTCCCTGTGTGGGGTTGGCTCATGCGCCGTCTATGGTGTCATAGCTTGGTTGAGTCGCGCATTTATCTATGGCGCTGGACACCGCGAGCGGCCGATCCTCGAATTCCTCTTGCTCTATGCGGCAGTTTTCCTCCTCTATTTTTGGGGGATACGGGCGCTCACGCGTATCTCCGAATCGCGTAGCCAGCTCCTGCTTGCCTGTCTCTTCGCCGTGCTCTTTCGCGGCATCTTCTTTTTTTCCAACCCGATTCAGGAGAGCGATTTTTATCGCTACTTGTGGGATGGGTACGTAGTGGCGCACGGGATGAATCCTTACGGCGTGGCACCAGCGGCAATCTTCAATCGCGAGGCCGGCACCGAAGCATATGTCCGTTTGCTTGAAGCCAATCCTCACTTCACGACGATTCTTGCCCGAGTGAATCACCCCACGGTGCCCACCATTTATCCGCCGGTGGCGCAAGGCGTTTTTGCGTTAGCCTCTTTGCTTGCGCCTGGATCACTCTTCGGCTTGCGACTCCTCTTCTTTGCCTGCGATCTCGGGGTCGGTGCTGTTCTTCTTGGGCTTTTACGTCACTTTGGCCTGAACGCGGCATGGATAGTGGTCTATGCCTGGTCTCCTCTGGTCGTAAAAGAGATCATCAACTCCGCCCACTACGATGTCGTTCCTACGCTGTGTTCACTCCTAGCCATGACGTTGATGCTGCGCGGCCACTGGCTGCTAGGGCAGGGCAGTCTCGCGTTAGCGATCTTGGGGAAGCTGTATCCAGTTGTCCTCGTGCCGTTCTTTGTATGGCGAACGTGGACGCGACACGGCTGGGCATCTGCCCTGTGTGGTCTTAGTGTTATGTTGCTTGTCCTTGGTGCTGGTTATTGGCCTTTTCTAGGTGCAGGCTCGGGGCTGTGGCGTGGGACGGCGACTTTTGCTGAAGAGTGGCAAACCAATAGCTTTCTTTTCCCGCTACTTCAGCTTTTTGCCCCTAATCGTTGGGCAGCCAATGTGTCAGTCGTTGTTTTCTTGTGCGGCCTCCTCTTGGTTCTCATGCGGCGGCATGATCTCCATGATTTCACTGATGACCGCTCTTTTCTCTGGAGCAATTTTGCCATGCTGGGTGCGGTGTTGCTCCTGAGTCCAGTGGCTGACCCTTGGTACTTCATCTGGCTAGCACCGTTGCTCTGCTTCTTTCCTCGACGTGCGTGGCTGCTCCTCTCTGGTCTCTTATCTCTGTACTATCTTTCCTTCTATTTCATGTATCGCCGAGAAACGCAGGTATTTCATTGGGTGCTCTGGGTGGAGTATCTGCCGTTCTATGGCGTGCTCGTGTATGACTGGTGGAAGGCAAGGAGCACGCATGCATCTGCATCGTCTACAGAATCGTCTGTTCGCTTTGGTCTTTAGTCGTTTTCCGGCATTAACCGCTCGATGGGTCAAAAGGCAAAAGCTCGCCAGCGCTGGGCCTCCTCCTTGGGTCCCCTTCCATAAATCTCTGGCGCAATGCCGCATTGCCCTCGTGACGACAGCAGGCGTCCATTTGCACACTGACGCGCCATTCGACATGAGCGACAAGGATGGCGACCCTAGTTTTCGCGTTATTCCGCAGGCAGCGTCGCAACCGGCGTTGTGCATTACCCACGACTATTACGACCATCGCGATGCCGACAAAGACGTGAACATCGTGTTGCCACTTGACCGCCTGCGTGAGTTTGCTCATGCCGGCGAGATTGGGGCAGTGGCACCGTCCCACTACAGCTTTATGGGGCACATCGACGGACGGCATATCGAGCGTTTGCTAGCCGAGACTGCCCCCGACGTTGCTCGACGACTGCTCCATGAGCGGGCGGATGCTGTTGTACTGACCCCTGCCTGAGGGTTGTGTAACCGGTCCGTGGGACTGGTCGCCCGCACAATCGAACAGCACGGCATTCCCACTGTAGCGTTGAGCATTCAACGTGAGCTAACAGAAAAGGTGCGCCCGCCGCGCGCATTGTTCTTACGCTGGCCGTTTGGTCATCCGTTGGGAGAGCCGTTTCAGGTTGCTCAACAGCGCTGGATACTGCGCGAGGCACTGCACGCGCTCGAGACCCTCAAGACGCCAGGCGAAATCGTCGATCTCCCGTATCTGTGGCGTCGCCCTGGTCCGTGGACCCAAAGCGGATGAGGTTGAGACGGGCTGCACAGGCAGCACAAGGCTTGATAAAGAGTTGACGAAGATATTGTCACAGAAAAAGGAGACCATCATGAACATTGACCAGGCTGTTCTTGTCGATACGCTTTACGAGGCGCGCCGAGCTGGTGCGCATCCCGCAGGATTAGACGGAACGCAATTGAATTTAGACGAAGCACTGACCGTGCAGCTTGGCGTGTTGCGCCGCTTCGAGGCTGCTGGTGTAAAGCAAGGGGGATGGAAGGTGGGGCTGACTTCAGGTGCCGCGCGAGACCGTATGGGCAAAGATTTTCGCCCGTTCGGTTACGTGTTGCAGCAGCGGATTTTTTCTTCGGGAACAACAGCGCCGGTTGCGAGTATTGTGAGTTGCTCGGTCGAACCGGAGATCTGCCTCGTGGTAGGTACGCCTTTACGCGGTGCCAATATCAGCGCGGCTGAGGCGAAAGCTGCGGTACGCGGCGTTGCGCCCGCCTTCGAGATTAACGAGCGGCGTATTCCGCCCGAGCAAGGCTCCGAGCTGCTGTTGGCTGATGGCCTCGCGCAGTGGGGGATTGTCGTCGGCCCCGAGGCACCGGTGCGCGACGGGCTGATCGACACCACGGTGGAGTTCTATCGTGATGGCGTGCTGGTCGAGACGAAGACGCCGGGGACGACGATGGACGATCCGTACCTGTCGCTCGCACGGGTGTGCATGCTGCTCGACAAATACGGACTAGGATTAGAGCCAGGGCAGCCGGTGATTACTGGCTCGTTCTGCCATCATGCCGTCAAACAACCCGGTTCCTATCGTGCGACATTCTCTGGGATTGGTGAGGTGGCGGTATCGTTTGTGTGAGGCAAGCTGAAACCTTGCGTGGTTGTGAAGCCTGGATGAACCGAGGCAGACCGTGTACGATCCGAGCCGCGTAAAGGAGGCGTTTTGTCTATGACTGATCTACGGCTTGATACACCCACGAATATCTTGGTGTTGCTGGGACTCACCTTACCTGAAGTCTCGGAGGAGGATCTGGGCAACATTCGCGCCTCGGCGGTGCCGGGTTCGACGATTCGTGTGGTGTCGCAGACGCGCGAGGCGATTGAGGTGGCGGCTGACGTCGAGGTGATTCTCGGTTTCATTCCTGAGGCGTTGTTCCGCGCGGCACCACGCCTGCGCTGGGTACATGCCATCGCTTCTGGTGTGGATATGTTCCTCTACCCAGCCATGCGCGATTCTGCGGTTATTTTGACGGGCGAGAAAGGCTTAGTCGGTGGCCACTTGGCGGACACTGGGTTCGGCTTGTTACTGGCGTTGACCCGACAGATTGCGACTTCCATCCGTCTTGGTTCTGCAAGTTGGCAAGCGCGTGAATCCATGCGCCGCAGGGAGCTGGAGCTAGAAGGTCTGACCATGGGCATCATTGGTCTGGGCGGCACAGGTCGCGCCATGGCCAAACGAGCGGTGGCATTTGGCATGCACGTGCTTGCACTTGATGAATGGCCGGTGCCACCGTCGGACGGCGTGCGCGAAGTGTGGAAGCCGGAGCGCTTGCCCGAACTGCTGGCAGCTTCCGACGTTGTGGCTGTGTGTTGCCCGTTAACGACGCAGACCAGGAACCTGATCAACGAGACCACGCTGAGTCAGATGAAACGTAGTGCGTTGATTGTCAACGTGACCAGAGGAGAGATTATCGACGGTGATGCCTTGGTGCATGCGCTCCAAGACGGACGCTGCGGTGGGGCCGGACTCGATGTGGCACCGCTCGAACCACTGCCTGCCGAGCATCCGTTGTGGACACTCGATAATGTGGTCATGACGCCGCACACTGCCGGTGCGAGCCAGCTCCGCGCTCCGCGCAACCTCGCCCGCTTCTGCGACAACCTGCGTCGCGCCCAAAGCGGGGAGCCGTTGCTCGGCGTGGTAGATAAGCAGTTGGGGTACTAGCCGCCGACTGTCTGCACGAGCTTGACGCCGAACTGTTCTGCTGCATTTTTCCCCAGCATGCGTGCAATGGACGATGCCTCGACTTGCGCAAGTGTGAGCGTTGTCATGGCGTCCCATGCGCTGGTGGTGTCGTGATGGGGATAGCGCGAGCCCCACACGACTTTCTCTGCGAAGATGTGTGGGAGTTTTTGAATCAGCCGCTCTTCGGCATCGAACCCTAGCAGCACATGCCCTTCTTCCCACATCTTCTCTGGGTCCGTGCGCACTGGGTAGTAGTGTAGCAACGGCACGACGCGCGTTGAGGCTTCCATCTTCTCAATCACTTCCTCCATCCATGACGCCTTGCCATGCGCAACCACGACTTTCATCTGCGGATAACGCTGCATCACGGTGAAGCCGATCAAGCTCGACGACACAAACATGTGATTGTCGAGCCAAGGCGAGAGAATCGGCGCGATTGGATGCCCAAGCGGAGGAGTGGCGAAAAAGGAAATGTTGGCACCGTTGCCGCCGCCGGCAGACGGCCCGCCACCGGCTTCGCTCATGAAGGTACGTTGATGCAGCCGGTTCTTGATCTTCTCGAAAAAGGGGCCGTGTGAGGTCCACTCGGGATTCCACAACCCCGGCGTAGGATGCACCGCCGCAGTGATACCCGAGCGTTCGAGTTCGGCCCACAACGGGTCGTAGTACGGGTGAGTAAAATAGCGCCCTTCGATGAACATCGGGCGAATAAAGGCCCCGCGAAAACATAGGATGGAGGCGACGCGACGCAGCTCGGCCACGGCATAGTCCATGTTTTGCAGTGGGATCATCGCGGCAGCGAACAAGCGTGTCGGTGCCGTTTGGCAGAAGTCTGCCATCCAGTTGTTGTAGGCACGCGCCAAGGCGTAGGCCACGTCCGGGTCTTCGACCAAATGAAACCCTTCGGCGAACCAAGTGGGATACAAGAAGGCTTGGTCCACGCCCATCGCGTCCATGTCGCGCAACCGCGCGTGCGGGTCCGAAGCACCTTCCGTCGCTGCGTGCCGGGTGTTGGGATCGAGGTTGCCGACATGATCCCAGGTCATGCCCGGTCGCCAAATCGCATGCCGAGGAATGTTGGGGTTCATCGTGTCACGGCACATGTGACCGTTGACCTTGAGATAACAGTTGTATTCGCCTTCTTCGCGCCATAAGGCGTGCTTACCCAACGTGCGATATTCAGGCTCCAGGTATTTTGTCCAGACTTCAGGCGGCTCGACGATGTGCGAGTCGGCATCGAACACCGGGCAGAGCTTCTTGGTGCTCATGACCGTGCTCCTTCCTGAGCGTGACCATTCACACGTGGACCTTCGCCGCGACGGCGAACGATACCGGCTTCGGGCTCGAGTGCGCGCTGCACTTCGTCTTCAGTCGGCCACCAGTCGGGCCGCTCGATTTCTGTGACGCGTTCGCGAATGAACGTCTTTGGCGCAGAGATGCGGTACATCTTGCGGGCGTTTTCTCCAAGAAACCGTGCTTGATAAGCGTCGGGCAGCTCGCACTTGCGCATGGTCTCAATGGCTCGCCAGGCATCGTCGCCATCATGATGGTAGACATCCGACGACCACGCGAGAATATCTCGATAGAACTCAGGCAAGCGTGACGGCGGGGCCTCATCGCCTTCAAAGCCGGTGACGCAATACTCGGCAAAAGTTTCGCTGGGCAACCGTTTGAGCGGTACCATTTGGCGCTCGTTGCGATAGAGGCGATAGAACTTGTCGCACTCGTCTAACAAGAAGCTGAGCCACGTTGATGACGCCTCGAACACCGCCGCACGAATCTTGGGGAAGCGCTCGAAAAAGCCCGACATCAACACCGCCGTGACCCAGAGCGCGGCTTCGGCCTGGAAGTTCTGCACGTTGGTGAGGAAGAAATGCGGTAGCCCGGAGCTGAACACGGTCTTGGAAATCAACTCCGCACCCGAATACTGAGCGCTATAACCCGGCGGCTTCAAGGTGCCAGTGGCAGGGAAGGGGTGCATGCCGTAGACCACGCCGGTTTCTTCCATGGCTCGCCACACGGGGTCAAATTTGGGTTGAATCGGATAGTTGCCCATGGCATCGACGGGGCGCACGAGCGCGACGCGACACCCCTTAGCCGCCACGCGATAGACCTCCTGGGCGGCAAACACCGGATCTTGCATCGGCAGCATGGCGGCAAAAAAGATGCGCTCGGGATTGGCCTGGCAGTAGTCATACGCCCATTCGTTGTAGGCTTTGCAGACGGCCTTCGCCCCGACCGCGTTCTGGAGCCACGGGTAGGTGTCGATATCGGTGGGAATAATCATGACTTGGTCGATCCCCTGGACATCCATGTCGCGCAGGCGAGCCGTGGGTTCGTAGGAACCTTTATGGTCGATGTAGTTGGCCTGCTCTTTGGTGAGCGCGGTCTTGAGATTCAGGTTGCGCACGTTCAGCGCACGCTGGATGTTGTGTTTCAGTCCTGGCCCCGCCGAGGTCAGGATGTTTACGAACCCTGCTGTGCCGCCGATGCGCTGCGAACCGATTCCCGCGCCAGCATGACCATTGACGATGAGCTGTTTCGTCTCCTGGTCGAACCACATCGTTGTCTTCAGGGCGTCGAGTTCATCTTTGCTGAGCCAGTCTTTTGCTCGCTCCCAGATCCATGCGGGTTCGGTGACATGGGCGTCACAATCGAACGTGGGAAAATCTTTCGTCATCGGTGCGAACTTTTGGATGGGCATACGCTCCTCCTGTTGCTTACGTTCCGGTGGTCGCCTCTGCGATGAAGCACCCTGGCGACTTCTGAGCTGTGCCATGTTTCGTGTGGTCGCGCAACTGTTGGCGAGCATGTCTGAGTGAGGGGAAGTCTGGACGTAGCGAAGATTTCGTGCGAAAACCTTGTCGCGCACGTGATACGTCGCGCAGAAAAATAAGGAGGAACGAATATGGCGCAATTACGAGAAGTCACTTCCGGTCTCAAATTCCCCGAAGGTCCGGTGGCTCTGAACGACGGGAGTGTGTTGGTGGTGGAAATCACCCGTGGCACGCTGACCCGCGTACGCCCGAATGGTGCCAAAGAAGTGGTGGCCGAAACTGGCGGTGGCCCCAACGGTGCTGCGGTCGGACCGGATGGCAAGGTCTACGTCTGCAATAACGGTGGGCTGCGCTTCACCGCAGATGGCCACCCTACGGATGGCGTGCCCGACGATTACACCGGCGGGTATATCCAACGCGTCGACCTCGATAGTGGCAAGGTAGAGGTGCTCTACACCGAATGTAATGGGCATAGGTTACGCGGCCCGAACGACATCGTTTTCGATGCGAGTGGCGGGTTTTGGTTCTCTGACTTCGGCAAGGTGCAAGAGCGTCAGCGGGATCGCACGGCACTGTACTATGCCAAGACCGATGGTTCGCTGGTTAAAGAAGTCGTGTTTCCCATTGACGGACCGAACGGCATTGGCTTGGCTCCCGGCGACACCCATCTGTATGCGGCCCAGACGTTTGAGGGGCGGGTGTGGTCATGGAAAATTGCTGCCCCTGGAGAACTCGCGCCAGCAGAAATAGGCGAAGGTGGGCCGCTGCTTGCCGGCCCTGGCGGCGGGAAGTTGCTCGCTGGATTGCCAGGCTATCAGTTGCTCGATTCGCTGGCTGTGGATAGCGCCGGGAACGTCTGCGTAGCGACGCTGATTAACGGTGGCATCACGGTCATCTCGCCGGATGGTGCGTCGGTCGAGTTTGTACCTACCGGTGATCCGCTGACGACCAACATTTGCTTTGGTGGGCCGGATCTGCGCACAGCCTATATCACCCTCAGCGCCTCTGGCCGGCTGGTAGCGATGGACTGGCCGCGCCCCGGCTTGAAGCTGCACTACAATCGCTAAGGAATCACGCGCATGGTCAAATTCATCATCTGCGCGAAGCGCAAAGAAGGCATGACGCATGAAGAGTTTAGCGCCTACTGGCGAAACCATCATGGTCCACTGGTGCGCAGCGTGCCGGAATTCATTCGTCACGTGCGTAAGTACGTCCAGTGTCATTTGGTGCAAGGTGCGTTACCACTCGGTGCAGCCGGCGACTACGACGGGGTGGCCGAACTGTGGTTCGACAGTCTGGAGAGCCTGACAACTGCCTTTAACGAACCTAGGTATCTGGAAATCATCCGCGTCGATGAACTCAAATTCGCCGACCTCGGCAAGAGCATTTCGTTTGTGACCGAGGAAGTGTCGGTGGTGTGAGTGAGACTCTGTTCTCATGAGCGAACCAGCTTTCATGCTTACTACGACGCTCATGCGTCATCCCGTGACCACTTGCGAGGCAGTGCAGAGTATCGACGTGCGGGTGTCCCGGGTGCGATGGGCGTCGTCCGAGGCAACTAGTGGGCTTGCTCTCACCTATACGTTAGTTGGTGATTGCTCACGACTGCGGATTCCCGTGTCTGGACCACCAGCGCTGGCCGATGGCCTGTGGCAACACACCTGCTTCGAAGTATTTATTGCGGTTGCCGATAAGGCGGGCTATGGCGAGTGGAATTTCGCGCCATCCGGCAATTGGGCAACCTATCAATTTCGTGGCTACCGCGACCGCGAGTTGTCGGCGCAAGACGCTCCGCCTCCACAACTCGTGTGGCGGGCGACTGCCCAGCGTCTCGAACTCGATGCTCGCTTCTGTCTACCGCCAAGGTTCGTGGACCGGCCATTACGGCTCGCTCTGTCTGCCGTCATTGAAGATCATCTCGGCAAGCTGTCCTATTGGGCACTCCGCCATCCGCCGGGGAAGCCAGATTTTCATCACGCTGATGGCTTTGCCCTGGAGATCGCACCGCTGCCAAAAGAAATCGCGAAAAAGGACCTACGATGAAGTTCGGGATTGATCGCCTGCTGGAAGATACCACTTTACGAAAACCTCTTGCTGGCCGTCGTATCGCTTTGCTTGCCCATCCGGCTTCGGTGACCCACGACTTGACCCACTCCCTCGATGCGCTTGCTCGGCTCGACGATATCCGACTCGTTGCTGCCTTTGGTCCGCAGCACGGACTGCGCGGTGACAAGCAAGATAATATGGTTGAGTCGTCGGACTTCCACGACCCCGTGCATGGCATTCCCATCTTCAGTCTTTATGGCGAGGTGCGTCGCCCTACAGCGGCAATGATGGACAGCTTCGATACCCTGCTCATCGATCTGCAAGATGTGGGCTGTCGCATCTACACCTTCATTACCACCCTGCGGTATATGCTCGAAGCCGCAGCAGAGCATGGGAAAGCTGTGTGGGTGCTGGACCGACCGAATCCCGCTGGACGGCCAGTGGAAGGATTGCGGCTACGCCCGGGGTGGGAAAGTTTTGTTGGCGCCGGGGCACTGCCGATGCGCCACGGGCTGACCCTCGGTGAACTTGGACACTGGTTCGTGAACACGTTGCATTTAGATGTCGAGTATAAGGTCATCACCCTGGAGGGCTGGAAGCCAGAACAGGCTCCTGGCCACGGCTGGCCGCTCGGCGAGCGCACGTGGGTGAATCCCAGCCCCAACGCCGCGAACCTGTGGATGGCACGCTGCTATGCGGGGACGGTCATGTTGGAGGGCACGACACTGTCCGAAGGTCGCGGCACGACACGGCCGCTGGAACTGTTTGGCGCACCGGGTCTTGATCCTCGTACTCTGCTGGCCTGGATGGAAGCGCAGGTACCGCAGTGGCTGCATGGTTGCCGCCTCAGAACCTGTTGGTTCGAGCCGACCTTTCACAAACATGTTGGAAAGCTGTGTGCCGGGCTACAGATTCATGTTGAAGATGGCAGCTATGACCATGAGGCTTTTCGGCCCTGGCGTCTGATGGCGTTGGCGTTCAAAGCTGTGCGAGCGTTACATCCAGACTTCGAGCTGTGGCGCGACTTTCCCTACGAATACGAACGTGACCGGCTGGCCATCGACCTGATTAACGGCAGTCCGCTGTTGCGCCAGTGGGTGGATGACCCTGCTGCCACGCCCGACGATCTCGATGCCCTGACCGCGCCAGATGAAGCCGCGTGGCTCAGCGAGCGAGAAGCGGTGTTGCTGTACGCCCGGAGCTGAAATCTTCAGGCTGCGCCCGGACATGGAAATGTCCGGGCTACGGAGCGGCGCTGGCTCAAGCCAGCTTGGGCAAGAGGAAATTCCTGTTGAGAAGCCCGGTTGACCGGGCGCTATGCATGTAGCCCGGCGATTTGATCGCCGGGGAATCTGAACGGATAGAATTTTTCTATGACACACCTCCGTGGCAATCTCCGCAAAATGCTTGCTTCTGCCGACACGCCGGTCTCGTATCGTTTGCCGGTCGGCGAGGCTGAACTGCCATTGAACGAATGGCTGGGGAAAACGCTGCGTCTCGAATATGGCGGCGAGATCGCCTGTATCGCCTGCGGCCAACGCACCAAGAAGAGCTTTAACCAAGGCTATTGTTATCGCTGTTTCACCACATTGGCGCAGTGCGACATGTGTATCGTGAAGCCGGAGTTGTGCCACTTCGCCCAAGGCACCTGTCGCGAGCCGGAGTGGGGCCTCGCTCACTGCATGCAGCCGCACTACGTGTACCTCGCGAATTCCTCTGGTCTGAAAGTCGGCATCACCCGGGAAAGTCAGGTGCCGACTCGTTGGCTAGACCAAGGCGCATCGCAAGCCTTGTTGTGTTTGCGGGTGCCGAGTCGCCGCCACGCGGGGTTGCTCGAAGTTGCATTGAAGCGCTTCGTAGCCGACCGCACGGATTGGCGGAAAATGCTCTCGGGCGATCCAGCACCGCATGACCTCATTGCCAGCCGGGACGACTTACTTGATCGTTGTCTCGATGTGGTGGCGCAACTCAATGCCTCCGCCGAGGAACCGCCGGTGGCTCACTTGCCAGAGGAAGCGTCGCGCACGTTTGCCTATCCGATCTTGCAGTATCCCAAGAAAGTGTCGTCGCTGAGCTTCGACAAAACTCCCAGGATCGAAGGTACGCTGCTGGGCATCAAAGGGCAGTATCTGTTGCTCGATACTGGTGTGCTGAACGTCCGGAAGTTCGCCGGCTATGCCGTGGCTCTCGTTGTGTGATGCCATGGGAGAGTAAAGGTGCGGTTACTCTGTCAGTTTAGTGCTGACGAGTTGGGCGAGGCTCACCTTGGCTTCTGCCGCTTCAAGAGCAAGTCGGCGATGGACTCCAGGTGGGACCCGTACCATGAACTTCCCACTGTAGGCTTTTGCTGCCAAAGATTCTGGAACACATTCTCCTCCTGCATGCATATCGGCCACGACTTCGGCGACCAATTTGCGTATCCCTTTGAGTGCCGCCTCTGGAGTTTCGGCAAGCCAACTGAGACTCGGGAATTCCAAGCAGAGTCCGACATGTTCTTGGTCTTCTTCCGACCAGGTCACTCGATACGTATAGCGATCATCTTTTAACGTCATCGTTCGCCCCTAGCTTTTCGACAGCCCGAAGCACTTGTCGCACTTGGTAGGCTTTTGCTTGTCCTCTATGATTCTGGATGTTGACTCGGGGGTCCCCTTGCCAAGGAGTCTTATACACGCGATGACTACCGGTGCTCTGTCGAGGGCGACCAAAGTAGTGATCACAGACCTGAACAAGGTCGGTGAAGCGAATATCCTGAGGATTTCGTTTCATGTGGTCAAGGATATCGAGAACCCGAGACATGCCTCACCATACCATTCCCTACTTCTCCACGCCATTCTTCCAAGAAGATGCAGACGCTATGAACCATACCCACATCGACCTCATCGCCACAGAACTCGCTCTCGCCCCTCGCCAAGTCCAAGCCACGGCTGCACTGCTCGAAGAAGATGCCACCGTGCCGTTCATTGCTCGTTATCGCAAGGAAATGACCGGCAGCTTGGATGAAGTCGCTGTCACCACCATTCGTGATCGTCTCTTGCAGCTTGCCGAGTTGGACAAGCGCCGTGAGACGGTGCTGAGATCCATTGCCGATCAAGTCAAGCTCCACTCGACAAATAAACATCGGGACGATGTGCAATGACTTCTTTCCAATTCTCGACATTCGTTTT
>SYOC01000379.1 GCA_005804965.1 Pseudomonadota bacterium | reverse complement strand
GGGAGAGTTTGAGAAGGCTTTTGCCAAAAAAACGTTATGCACCCATGCAGCAAGGGTGCGGTGCAGTGTCGTCTTGAGCCGTCTTCGGGCTTTCTTTCGTCTTATTCGGCTTCTATAGTACGTCAGCATTCTTGAGGAGGAGTGTTGAGCATGAAGTTCGGAGCATTATTCATGGCGCTGAGCCTCACGAGCACGGTCTGGGCAAGCGACCAAGCTGAAGTGCCACACCAGCGTGTGGCGTTGGAAAATTTTGAGTCCTATCCGTCCCGGGCCTTTCCCCAAGCGTGGAAAGTCCGAGGAGATGAAGAAGAGGCGCGGCTGGTGTATCGCGTTGCCGAGGAGAATGGCAATCGTTTCTTGCACGCTCGTGCCGAGAAGCAAAGAGTGCAGATTGGCATCATGCACCCGTTTCTCCCCACCCAGTATCCGATTCTGCAATGGCGCTGGCGGGTGCAAGCGTTGCCGGTCGGTGCTGATGAACGTGTGAGCGAGGCGAACGATTCTGCTGCTGGGGTGTACGTGGTCTTCGATAACACTATCGCCCCGCGTGTCATCAAATACGTGTGGAGTGCCGCTTTGCCCCAAGGTGCCCACATCGATAGTCCTTCGTATTGGCGGGCGAAGGTGGTGGTGCTCGAAAGCGGGGCACCAACGACCCATGACTGGAAACAAGAAGCCGTCAATGTGTACGAGGACTATAAAAAGCTGTTCGGGGCCGAGCCTGGCGAGGTCGAAGGTGTTGCACTGCTGACCGATTCAGATACAACAGGCTCGGTGGCGGAGGCTGACTACGACGACTTTGCGTTACTGCCAGCCAGCGTTGCCCAGGCTGGAGGCAGCGACGAGGTCGCGGCATCGACGCCGACACCACTGACACGTACCAAATGAGGCTGAGGAGGCAAGAGGCATGGCGTTGTCGCAGACCGAGATCCAAGGCAAGCTGCGCTCGGTTCCCGGGTGGGAACTGACCAAGAGCAAAGCGATCCAGAAGAAATTTACTTTTCCAGATTTCAAAGAAGCGTTGGTCTTCGTGAATCAGGTGGGGGAGTTGGCGGAGAAGTCGGATCATCATCCCGATATCACGGTCAACTACAATAAAGTGACGTTGACCTTATCCACGCACAGCGCTGGTGGGCTGACGAGCAAAGATTTCGATCTCGCTGGTCATATCGAGAAGATCGGCAAAGAATAAACTCCTCACCCTGTCCCTCTCCTCACAGAGGAGAGGGGACCTTCCCTCGCCCTTTAAGGGAGAGGGTTAAGGTGAGGGTTGTGACAACCACGACATAACGCTCTTGCCTCTTCATACTCGCATCCTTATTGGGTTGGTGGTCGGAGCCGTCGGCGGCGTCGTCTGCCGATTGCTTTTCGGCGATAGCCCGCTGCTTGTCGATTTTACTGCTTACGTCAGTGAGCCGTTTGGCCGACTCTTCCTCCGCCTGATTTTCATGATCGTTCTGCCATTGCTGTTCACCGCGCTCGCGCTCGGCGTCGCGGGGCTTGGTGATTTAGGCACGTTGGGGCGGATCGGTAAGAAGACGTTCCTCTATTCTTTGACGGTTACGTCGGTCTCGGTCGTACTCGGACTGTCGCTCGTCAATTTCTTCCAGCCCGGAGCCAGCCTTGATGCAGAAACACGCACGCTGCTGCAACAGTCCATGCCGGCACCAGCACCGCCGCCCACAAGCGCGACTGAAAACCCGGTGCTGCGGATTCTGTATGTCATCGTGCCGGACAATCCGTTCCGCGCTGCCGCTCAGGGCGAGATGCTCGCGTTCATGTTCTTCTCGCTCATGGTGGGAATCGGCATTGCCATTTCCCCGACAGAGAAAGTCGCACCATTGGTTCGCGTGTTAGAGGGCCTCTACGAAGTCGTCATGCGCTTGATTGAGCTGGCAATGCGTCTTGCTCCGTATGGCGTGGCGGCATTGTTGTTCACGCTTACCGCCCGTTTTGGTCTGGCTGTGCTCACGCCTTTGCTGGGCTACATGGGTGTGGTGTTGGCTGGCCTCGGCATTCATCTATTCGTGACCTATTCCCTCCTGGTGCGTTATCTTGGCGGCCTAAGCCCGCGCGTATTCTTTCGTGCTGTGACTGAGGTGATGGCGACGGCCTTCTCGACGAGTTCGAGCAATGCCACTCTCCCGACGGCGCTGCGCGTGACGCAAGAAAAACTCGGCGTGCCACGTGATATCGCCTCGTTCGTTTTGACGTTAGGCTCGACGGCCAACCAAAACGGCACGGCGCTCTTCGAGGGTGTGACGATTCTGGTCCTCGCGCAATTCTATGGCGTTGATCTGACCTTTGGCGCGCAAGTAGTGGTGGTGGTGTTTTCGGTGCTGGCTGGGATTGGCACGGCTGGTGTTCCGGGTGGGTCGCTGCCCATGATGGTCCCGCTCCTGCAATCCATTGGCATTCCCGGCGAAGGCATCGGCATCATCCTTGGCGTTGATCGCATTCTCGATATGTCGCGGACCGTGCTCAATGTCACTGGCGATATCACGGCAGCGGTGTACGTGGCACACTCCGAAGGGCGGATGCCGAAAACCATCCCGTAAATTTTTCGTCAAAAGTCGAGAAAGGAGACGAACCCAATATGGGCACTTATGTTTTGGTCCATGGCGCGTGGCATGGTGGGTGGTGTTGGCGGCGCGTGACGCCACTCCTCCAGGCTGCTGGCCACAGTGTATTTACCCCGACGCTCACCGGCCTTGGCGAGCGTGCGCATCTGGCAAGCCCCGAGGTTGATCTCAATACGCACGTAAGCGACGTCGTCAACCTCCTCGAATGCGAAGAGTTACAAGACGTCATTCTCGTCGGACACAGTTACGGCGGCATGGTGATTACCGGAGTCAGCGAACGTGCGGCAGCTCGTCTCAAGCATGTCGTGTATCTCGACGCCTTCATTCCCCGTGACGGGCAAGCGTTGGCGGATTTACTGGCTCCACAGTTTCGCGACGACTTGTTGCAACAAGCGCAGTCCGGCGGCGGACGCATCCCACCGTTTCCCGTCGAACGATATGGCGTATTTGCCGCAGCCGACGTGGCGTGGGTCGCGCCTAAGCTCGTGCCGCATCCAGTCAAAACCCTGACGACACCTGTCGCCTTGAAACAGCCGCAGGCGTTGGCGCTGCCGAAAACGTATGTGTACTGCAACGCGCCGGCGATGGGACCCTTCGATCAATTCGTCGAACAGGTGCAGACTACACCCGGCTGGCAGTATCGTGAACTTGCCACCGGGCATGACGCGATGGTCACAATGCCGCGTGAACTCGCAGAGTTATTGTTAAAGCTTGCATAGAACAGCGACTGTGTTGAAACCAATGCTGGCAGACGGAGAGTGACCTATGGCATATGAAACATTCCTGATTGAGCGGTCCGGGGCGGTGGCCACCGTGCGCTTCAATCGCCCGGAAAAGCTCAACCCCATCAACGAAAAAGTGATGCAGGAACTGCTCGCCATCGCCCAAGAGTTTCAAGATGACGAGACCACCCGCATCATCATTCTGACTGGGCAAGGGAGAGCTTTCTGCGTTGGTGCGGACATGCAGATGCTGGCCGCTGGCGTGGATCGCAACAAACCGCGCACCAGCGATGTTGCACGGCTGCGCTCGGCGAAAACCGGCTGGCGCATTATGGACGAGTGGGAGCGGCTTGACCAGATTACCATTGCCGCAGTCAACGGCTTCGCGGTCGGTGGCGGTGTGTCGTTGGCGATGGCCTGCGATTTCCGCATCGCAGCTAGTGGCGCACGTCTGTGGATTCCTGAAGTCCGTCTTGGCGTGCATTACATGTGGGGGTCGATTTCGCGGCTCATCAACCTCATCGGCATGGCGAAAGCGAAAGAACTGGTCATGACTTGCGACGAGGTCACGGCGGAAGAAGCCTTGGCGCTGGGGTTAGTCAACCATGTGGTGCCACCCGATCAACTGTCGCAGGCTGCGTTGGCTTTGGCGGCGAAGATTCTCAACAAGCCGCCGATGGCCATACGCAGGACTAAAGAATTCTTCAAGGCATTGAGTGTTCATCGCGCTGGCGATATTACCTATGCGGATGCGCACCTTGGTCTCAGCACTTTTGAGAGCGAGGATATGCGCGAAGCGGTAGCGGCCTTTCGCGAGAAACGTGAGGGAACGTTTCTGGATCGCTGATGCGGTTAGGTGCGCATGCCGGATGACCGGTGTGGCTGGTGTGGAGGGGGAAGAGGGATGGGCATCATGGAAGATTCCCGCAAGACGAAAGCCGAGCTGCAAGCTGAGGTGGCTCGCTTACGTACTCAGGTCGAGAAGCTACGGAAACGCGAGTCGGCGCGACAGACAGAGGAATGCGCACGCGCTCAGTTCCTTGCGATGCTCGCCCACGATATTAAAAAGCCGCTGAGCGCAATCCTGGCGTGCGCGGAAATGGTGCAAGACGGCGTTAAAGCCCACGGCCTCACAGAAGAGGAAGATCTCTTAGAACGGCTGCGCGGCAGCGTCACCACCATCGACTCGTTAGTGACGAATTATCTCGATTTTTCCCGCATTGAAGCTGGTTTGTTAGCACTCGTGTTGGGACCGTTGCCGGTGGATCGTTTGCTGCAACGGATGCGCCGACACTACAGCGCTGAAGCGCGGCGGCGACGGTTGCAGTTGGAGGTTGCTGCTGCACCGGATGCGCTCGTTGTGGACGGCGATATGTTGGCGCTGGAGCGGGTATTAATTAATTTGGTGCATAACGCGCTCAAGTTTACTCCAGCCGGGGGGACGATTCGGGTACATGCTGACCGCCAAGACGGTATGGCGGTGATTACCGTGCAAGACACTGGGCCGGGGATTGCTGCTGAAGATCATCCGTTCCTTTTTGAAAAATATCATCACCCGACGTCCTCGCGACAACATGAAGGCACGGGCCTGGGGCTGGCGATTGTGAAAGCACTGGTCGAAGCTCACCATGGACGGGTCGAGGTGGACAGCCCGCCTGGGCAAGGTGCATGTTTCACCTTGCATCTGCCGCTGTGGAAAGAGAGCAGTGAAGATACGAGCATCTCCCTTGGCAGTGCGCCCTCTTTACGGCATGAGTCACATTAACGTCGAGATCAAAGCCCACTGCACGAACCCGCAGCGCATTCGTGACCTGCTCCGAGAGCGCCACGCCGAGTTTCGTGGCACTGACCGGCAAATCGACACGTATTTTTCGATAGTGTACGGGCGACTAAAGCTCCGCGAAGGGCGCATCGAAAACGCCTTGATCCACTATCAGCGAGACAATCAGCCGCACCCGAAACAGTCTGACGTAATCCTATGCCCGCTCGCACCCGGCTCGCCGGTGAAAGACGTGCTCGCTGCTGCGCTCGGCGTCCTGGTGGTCGTGGCGAAGCAACGCGAGATCTATTTCATTGAGAACGTCAAATTTCATCTTGACCTGGTGGATGGTCTCGGGTCGTTCGTCGAGATCGAAGCGATTGACTTGGACGGTACCCGTGGGAAAGCTGCGCTCTTAGCGCAGTGCCAATCCTTTCTGCAACTGTTCGAGATCCCACCGCACGATCTCGTCGCGGAGTCCTACAGCGATCTGCTGCTCGCTCGGCAGCGCCTAGCGTCGCGCGATAGCTAAAAGAAACGCTGCAACGCTCAACACGGTGGCCACGAGAAAAACGTCCTGAAACGCCGGCATGAACGTCTGCTCGGCATTGCTGTCAACAAGCTGCAACTGGAGCGCGTGGGCTGCGCGACGGCTGCTGAAGAGGAGCCCAGCTCCAGTCACGCCGAGGACGACACCGAGGGTGCGCATCATTTGGCTCATACCACCAGCGATGCCTTGTTGTTCGCGCGGGATTGCCCCCATGACAAAGCTCATGTTTGGGGCCTGAAATACACCGAGGCCCAAGCCGACGAGGCTGAGCGCGGCTACGACACTGAGACCCGTCGCGGTGGTGTCGAGGCTGCTCAACAGCCACAATCCGCCAGCTTCGAGACCGAGACCGGTGGCGCTCAGAAGGCCAGTGCCAATCATGTCGGACAGGCGACCGGCAAGCGGCGCTGCCAACGCGGTCGCCAGCGGGCAGGCCATTAATAGCAGTCCGCCAAATGTAGCCGAGTAGCCCAGCACGTTGACGAGATAGTAGGGCACCAACAGCCAAATCGCGAACATGGCACAGTTGGCCAGGACGTTGAGCGTGTTGGCGATAGCAAACGCGGCATGGCGGAAGAGGCTGAGGTCGATGATGGGCGTCGCCGCCCGACGTTCATGGCGCAGGAACGCAGCGAAACTGCCGCTGGCTCCTACAAGCAAGGCTATCACCACTGGCGAAGCCCAGCCCAGGTCACGACTCCGATTGAGCGCGAGTAACAACCCGGCTACGCTGCCTGCCAACGTGAGAATGCCAGACAGATCGAGGGCCTGAGCAGAAGGAAAAGCCTGAGAAGGGACACGTGGCTGGCGTAAGGAGAGCGCGATGACCACTCCGGCAGGTACGAGGCGGAATAAATAAACAGCTCGCCAGCCAACGGCATCGACGAGGACGCCGCCAAGCAACGGCCCCAAGGCGAAGCCTACTGCCGCGCCCATCTGAAAAATGCCTAATGCTTGTCCGCGCATCTCCGCAGGGACGGCTAACGTGACGAGCGCCGGAGCTGTCGCTAGTACCAAAGCCGCGCCCAGTCCCTGGAGGACCCGCGCCGCGAGAAACCAGGAGAAACTTGGAGCAAGCCCACAGGCGAGGAAGGCCAAGCTGCTGATGAGGATCCCCCAGAACAGAACGCGCCCGTGGCCCAACAGGTCCGCCAAACGTCCGCAGCCAAGCAGCAGACTGGCATAGGTCAGTACGTAGCTCACCACCACCCATTGGATGAGCGCGATGTCGACTTGGAACGCTGTAGAAATAGCGGGAAAGGCGATATTGACCGAGGAATCGAGCGAGGCGAGCAGCCCGCTCAGGCTAGCTAAGGTGATCGTCAGCCACGGAGAATCCTGGCGCGACGCGGGAGAAGATGTTGGCTCCATCTTGACAATCTTTGTCTGCATGCAAGAAATGACGCATCTAACCAGGAAATCTTTCCGCCTGTCAACCTTCCTGTACCGAATAAGGAGCACTCGTTTTTTATGTCTCAAGCTCAATCCCTACGCGCGTTGTTAGCGCAAGACCGCTTTCTCATGGCCGCTGGCGCTTATGACGTGATCTCCGCCCGCCTCGTGGAGGACGCGGGCTTTCCCCTGGTCTACTATTCTGGAGGAGTCTCGGCTGGCGCACTCGGCTACCCGGATTTTGGTCTGCGTACGTTGACCGAGATGGTGATGCAACTCGAAGGCGTGTGTCGCGCCGTCGGCACTCCGGTGATCGCTGATGCCGAAGCCGGCTTTGGTTCGGTGTTGAATACCGCGCGGCTGGTGTTCGATTTTGAGCGCATTGGTGTGGCCGGGCTTCATCTCGAAGATCAAGATTCTCCGCGTCGCTGCGGACACTTGGGCGGCAAAGTCCTGGTCTCGGCCCAAGAACACGCTACCAAGATTCGTGTAGCCACCGACAACCGGACGAACCCAGATACCGTCATCATCGCCCGCGTCGATGCTATTGCCGTCCACGGTATTGAGGATGCGATGGCCCGCGCCGATGCCTATCTCGACGCCGGTGCCGACATGTTGTTTTTTGAGGCGTTCGAGTCAGTGAAGCAAATGGAACGTGTCTGCACGCGCTTTGCAAAGCGCACGCTGCTCCTCGTCAACATGGTGGAAGGTGGGAAGACACCCTTCTTGCCGGTGCGCGATCTCGAAGATTTAGGATTCAAGGTTGCCATCTATCCGGTCTCTTCGGTCCTGGCGGCGAGCTTTCAGATGCGCAAAGCGTTGCGCGCCTTGCGCGAGACTGGCACCACGCAGAGCGTGTGGCACGAAATGCTCCCGTTTGGTGAAGTCTTCAACGGTTTGCTTGGCTGGGATCAAGCGTTGGCGTTCATCGACCAATACGCTGAGAAGAAGAAAGACGACAACAGCGGGCGGCGGCGTAATGATTGAGCACGAAACGTTTGCCGGACTCACCACTGCCGAGCAGAGCATACGTCTGGAGCAGGTGGATGCGAAGACCCGGCGGGAATTGATTCTGCGGTCGCGTAATAGTGTCACGCTGACACGCGCCTTGTCCTCGGAGAAACTTTTCTACACGCTGAAAGAAATTGGCCTTGCCGATGCCATTGATCTCCTGGCGCTGGCTTCTCCCGAGCAAGTGCGCGACATGGTTGATCTTGATTGTTGGCGGAAAGATACCCTCGACGAGCGGCGTGTGGCTGCGTGGCTCATGCTGCTCGATGAAGCTGGCAGCGGCAAGCTCGCAGAATGGGCGCTCCATGCCGATAT
>SYOC01000378.1 GCA_005804965.1 Pseudomonadota bacterium | reverse complement strand
GCTCTATCGTGCCGTTAGTTCAAGTACACGAGGGCAAACAAGACCACCCATAAGGCACACACAAACTGCCAATACCTCCCACATGCGACGATATGCTCAGCCGTGGCTCGGCGGCGATGCACCAGAAACAGCACCACGACAAGCCACGCGACGGCGGCGAGCACGTGCAGCGCATGGCAGCCAATCAGCGTGTAAAAGGTGGCACCGTAGATGCCGGTGGAAATGGTGAGGCCGTCACGGATGAGTTGCAGCCATTCGTAGCCCTGCACCAACAAGAAGGATATGCCTAACGCAGCCGTCAGTGTGAGAAAACGAAGAGGTGTTGTCGAGGGCTGCGCACGCGCCGCACGCAGTGCGTGCTGCATCGTATAACTGCTGCTCAAGAGCACGAGCGTATTCAAGCAAGTCATGCCAATTGGAAGGTAGAGCCACGCCGACGGCCACGTCACGCTCCCGATACGGAACATTAAGTACGCGCCGATCAGCCCGACGAAGAGCATGGTTTCTGCGGCAATCAGCAGCACGACGCCAAGTTGCGCATTGCTGACGGGAAGCTGGGGGAGGGAAGGTGATGCTGAGAGTGATTGCTGCATGGCGCTGCCGGTACCAAAATCAAAACACTCTACACGTCTTCCATGCCAGCAAGCACGAGAACTCCTTCCGTGAGCAAAAGATCGAGGCTTTTTTCCGCTACACGGTTCGCGATTTGCTCTCTCTCTTCTTCTGTCAGTGTGGCTGGCAAGAAAATCCAAATATGAGCATCTTCTTCGTAACGGATAATGGCACAGTTCTATCTCTTTCTGATGGTGAGAAGCAAGTTCCATTGGAACTGTCGCAAAAATGCCTCTGTTTTCCTTGACGAAACTCAGGACGTGGCGTAGTGTCTGCATGGAAAACAAACTCTCGGCGTATTAGAGCTTCGCTTGTATGGCTGCATTTAAGTACATCTCCACTGTCCTTCTCCCCAGCTTCGGTTCGTTCATGTCGGTCGCGCACGGCGACGGCCCGACAATTGCGCAAGCAAGCAAGCAAGCAAGCAAGCAAGTTTCGCTTTTCTAACCTTCCGTTTTTCCGTCTGAACTTTCCCTCGTGTCGATACTCTAGAATTGAGCTGCGTGCGTCGGCATGTGGCATTTTCTCATCGGCTACCCACTGTCCGCATATGGAGTGCGCCAGCCACGCTGGCGCTTTGGAGCGTGAGTCCACGCTTCGCGTCAGCAGGTGGCGCAGTCCAGCTTCTCTCGAACAAAGCGGGAGCGCGGCTCCCGCACTCCAAAGATAAAGAAAAGGAGGAACCCCCATGTCCACACACGTCAAACCTGCCCCGAGACCAGCATCTCTTCTTGGCGCCTGGCACGCTCAAGTCGCCGTCACCGCCAAACACAGCCCCTGGCTCGTGCGGGAGCTACTTCAGCGCCGGCAGGAACTACTGCCGAAATTCGCGGCGTACTATCAACAACTCCGTGCTTTGCCGTGCCGGACACGACGGCTGTTGCAACGGAAGTTTGCGCCCTCACTAGCGGGAGCCGCACTGCTGTTAGCGTTTGGGCAAGGACACGCCATCGCGGCCAATTTCACGGCAGGGAATGCAACCGAGCTTAACGACGCTATCACTATGGCTAACAGCACGGTGGAGGCTGACACTATCTCACTGACGGCGGACATCACGCTGACCACGGTGGCCGATTCGTCCCTTGGTGCCTCGGGGACGGTGGCGGTCAGCAGTGCGCTCACCATTGAGGGCAGCGGCCACACAATTGCGCGGGACCCGGGCGCACCGGAGTTTCAGGTGTTGACGGTCAGTGCTACGGGCGCGTTGACGGTGCGAGAGACGACGTTGAGTGGGGGGAAGATCTCTACTGGGGGGGGGAGGCGGACTACGGAGTGAGGGAAGTGTGACGTTGGAGGGATGCACGGTCAGTGGCAACTCGGCCTTCATTGGCGGCGGGGTGTATATTAGTATCTCTGGCAGCAACCAAGCTACACTCACAAACAGCACGATCAGTGGTAACTCGGCCTCCTTTTCTGTCGGCGGGATATTTATCAATACTATCAACAGCAGCCAAGTGACGCTGACGAACAGCACGATCAGTGGCAACTCGACCGTCCGCTCTGGCGGCGGGGTCTATATCAATACCTCCCATAGCAGCCAAGTGACGCTGACGAACAGCACGATCAGTGGTAACACAGCCGCCGTTTTTTTTAGCGGTGGGGTGATGATCCGCGCCCTCGGCGGCAGTGTGACGCTGACGAACAGCACGATCAGTGGTAACTCAGCCGGTTCTGGTGGCGGGGTCTATAGCCGCTCCTATGCTAGCAGCCACGTGATGCTCCAGCGCATGCTGGTGGCAGGCAATACTGCCTTGAGTGGTGCTGAGGTGATCTCGCCCAATTTCGGCGGCATCTTCACGGTCAATGATCACAACCTCTTCGGCCGCAGTAGTCTCACCACTGCGCAAGCCCTCTCCGGCGTCAGCGCTGGTGCCACCGACATCACCGCTACATCGGATGGCAGCGACCCCACTGCTTTGACCGATATTTTGGAGACAACTTTGCAAGATAACGGCGGACCTATACTGACTCACGCTTTGGTCGCCGGCAGCCCCGCTATCGACGCCAGCCCCGCCGATGCTGATTGTCCAGCCACTGACCAGCGCGGCGTGACCCGCCCGCAAGGTGCAGCCTGCGACATTGGCGCATTTGAGTTCGTCAGCGATGTGGATGACGAGGGGATTCCCGATGCCTCCGATAACTGCCCCAACGATCCGAACCCCGATCAGGCCGATTTTGATAGTGACTCCCAAGGCGATGTCTGCGATCCCGACGATGATAATGATGGTGTCGCTGATGGCAGCGACAACTGTCCAATGATCGTGAACGCCGATCAAACCAATACTGACGGCGACGGCTTAGGGAACGCCTGCGATCCCGACGATGACAACGACGGCGTCGCTGATGGCAGTGACAACTGTCCGGCAGTGGCCAATCCAGGCCAAGAGGATACCGATCATGACAGCATCGGAAACGCATGTGATCCACAGGAAGAAATTTGTGGTAACTGCCTGGACGACGATAACGACAGTTTCGTGGATCTCTTCGATCCTGACTGCCTTCCGACGAACCCATTAACCGTTGCCAAAGGCAGCTTCGCGCTCAAGCCTGCTTCGAACAAGGATCAAATCTCGCTCAACGCTAACTTCCCTTCTGCTGGGGTGGTCCTCGATCCACCGGCTGATGGCGTCGCGGTGAGCTTCTTCGATGCTGACGGCGGCATCGAGTGTTTGGCGATTCCGCCCAACTCTGCCGGGTGGAAGGTGAATAAGAAGGGGACCTCGTGGTCGTTCAAAGATGCCAAGGATGATTCGTTAGGTGATCCAGAGGCGGATGAGAAGGTGATTATCAAACGTAACGACAAGAAGGGGCGGTATGAGATCACAGTCAACATCAAAGAGGCCGAGCTGACTGATCCAGACGCGGGGTTGATTTCCAGTGGCATCGTGATTGGCGACGAGCTGCGGGTGAACCAGCAGCCGTGGGAGTCCGCAGCCAAAGGCAAGAAGCTGGTGACGCCGTAGCTGTGGAGTGCCTCAGCTACGCTGGCGGTTTGGGGCGCGAAGCCAAGCTTCGCGCCGACTTTAACAGAAACTAGCGAACTCCAACGCCATAGGTGGCGGTCGGGCAGCACGCCCTTGTTTTAGATGGCTTCTCCTGGCGCTTTGGCATTTATTTCAAACTCCAACTGGGGACGGAAAAAACACACGTTGAATTCCATAAAGAAGTTCACCTGCCCTAAGATGAGAGCCACGTTCTCCGCCTGTGTCCAAGCAAAAGCCAACCTTACTGGGGCAAAGTCACCAACCTCTGCGGTCACAATTAATGGCATAGCAGCGAAGTTCCCTAGGTTGCCCGCCAATCGTATGCTTGCCTTGCGGTCATCCCATACCGCTCCGAGTCGGATTCCCCCGCCATATGGCAGCACATTGACGGTCGCGCCACTGTCGACAAGACCTGTCTCCGTCATTTGCCGCTGACCATAACGAAGTGTCAGAGGCAATCGCGGTAGACGATCCAACTCGCTTTGCGATGGGTCAGACGTCGAATATGGGAAGCGCATCTGTCATGCCTTTGTCTCGTGAGCCGCTGCCAAGGCATCCGCTAGCGCCTGTGCCGCTCCATATGAGTCATAGGGGGTAGGTAAATTGTACACTTTGCCGTGCTCAAAGAGAGAACTAGCATCATCTCTGTCTAGCTCTTCCGCCAAGAGACGAATCAGTTTGAGCTTCTCTGGAGAAGTTAATTGACGGACGGCAGGTAGAACCTCGGCTAGGGTCATAGCTCACTCCTCCCTGAGATTGGCTAATTGACATAGGGTGAAATACGAGCGTTTGCCTCAGAATCCCGTCTTATCGAACGCCATCACGGCAAGCAGCACGGGCAGGTAGACGAGCGAGGCGAACAGCAGCCGCCGTGCGGCTTCGCGGGAGCAGGAGCGTGCTAAAGCGATGCCGTACCATAGAAACATGCCGCCAAGCACCAGTGCGCTGAAAAAGTACACGATGCCGGTGAAGCCGATGAGCGTGGGAATCAGGCCCACGGTGAGAAGCGCAAGGCAGTTGGTCACGATCTGCCGCCCGGTACTGTGTCCTTGCGGGTCGAGCACCGGCAGTAAACGGAACCCGGCGCGGGCATAATCTTCACGATAGAGCCAGCCAATGGCCAATGAATGTGGCATCTGCCAGAGAAACATGATGGCGAACAGCACCCACGCTTCGAGATCAAGCGTCCCGCGCACTGCTGCCCAGCCGATGACCGGTGGCAGTGCCCCTGGCACCGCTCCGACAACCATACACAGTGAAGTCTTCATCTTGAGCGGGGTGTACATGAATAAATAACTTATGACGATGGCTGCGGTAACGAGAGCGCTTAATAGGTTCACGAGGAGCGCGAGATAGAGCAGGCCGCCGACAGTAATGGCCGCACCGAACACCAGGGCTTCTGTGGGCTGTAAGCGCCCATCTGGCAAAGGGCGCAGCTTAGTGCGGTCCATTTTGGCGTCGGCCTCGCGCTCCATGACTTGATTGAGGGCCAAGGTGCCGCCGGCAACGAGTGCTGTACCGAGGAGGGTGTGCAACAGACACAGGTAGTCGGCGGCACCGGAGATTCCCAAGTAAAATCCCACAAAGGTGGTGATGAGCACCATCATCACGATGCGGGGTTTGGTGAGTTCAACGAAATCCCCGACTCGATGGCGGGTGCGGTCAGTGGAGATAGCGAGTGTGTCTGTCTGTGGTGTCATACAGCGGCGTTTCCTGAAACGAGTGGCGCGTCCACAATTTGGGATGGTGCGTCGAGAAAGCGAAAGGCGCGTAGGGTTAAGCGTACACTGGTGACGAGCATCAAGGCACCAATAACTACGTGACTTGTTGCCAACAGAACCAGATATGGGTTCAGAAACATACCTGTTGCGGTGAATTTCGCAAAGTAGGCTCCAAAGCCGAGGCTTAACTGTGCGAGTAAGAGGCTGCATAACAAGATTGCCGAGCGTGTCAGCCGAGGGATTTTTGTTTCCACTCGTTTTGCGCGTCTCGCGAGCAGAACGACGTGGACCGTGGCGACTGCTGCACCGATAATGTGCAGTTCAACCAGTTCTCCGCGATGTCGCACGATGGCACCAAGGATAAGCTGCATATAGAGGAACCCGACGGTCATGAGTCCGAGCCGTCGAATAGAGTCTGTTTCTGCGCTGTTATGGCGGGCAGGCTGTCCCTGCCATTCAGCAGAAGTGAAGAGCGCGATGCTTGCTATAAGAGCGAAAAACGCTTGGGCGGCGCAGGCATGAATGATCGCTAGGGTTTGCTGGAGCAAGACAACGCGGAGCCCGCCAAGCGTGCCTTGCAGGATGACTCCTCCCAAAGCGATAAGGCCAAGGCGACGGAGCCATGGATGAGATTCCAGCCGCCACAGACTGACTGCCAGCAGAATAGTCAGGAATCCCACCGCCGAGCCGAACAGCCGATGGCTATGCTCGTAGAAAATACCGCCGACCATTTGTGACCACGGGTAGG
>SYOC01000377.1 GCA_005804965.1 Pseudomonadota bacterium | reverse complement strand
AGTCAGAGCGGCCACGCCAATCACTGCCGGGACAAAATAGCTCGCGACAGTATCGGCAAGTCGCTGAATCGGAGCCTTAGTACTTTGGGCTTCACGCACCAGTCGTACGATACGCGCGAGCGCTGTCTGCTCTCCCACCTGGGTAGCTTGCAAGGTTAGTGCGCCAGTGGTGTTGAGCGTCCCGCCAATGACAGCGTCGCCCGGTTGCTTGTCCACCGGGAGGCTTTCTCCGGTCAGCATGGACTCGTCAATGCTCGAAGAACCGTCCACCATGACGCCATCCACCGGAATTTGCTCCCCGGGACGCACGGAGAGTACATCGCCTACTTGCACGTCGTCCACTGCCACTTCTTCTTCTCCTTGATCGGTCACGCGATGCGCAGTCTGCGGTTGCAGCGTAATCAGGCGACGGATGGCATCAGTGGTGCGTCGTTTGGCACGATGTTCGAGCAGCCGCCCCAGCAATATTAAGGCAACGATCATAGCCGAAGACTCAAAGTAGAGTTGCGGCGTTTGCCCTGCCGAGGTGAAGAAGTCGGGTACAAAGACAGCGCCAAGGCTGTAGCCATAGGCAGCGGACGTACCCACGGCAATCAGCGTATTCATATCGCTGGACCCGTGCCGCGCTGCCGCCCATGCTCCACGGTAAAATTGCCAGCCGCACCAAAATTGCACTGGTGTTGCTAGCGCAAGCAGCACCAGAGGATGCGAAAGCCAGGGTAGGTGCATCATATGCGGCATTGAGCCTAACATCACAAGCACAGCAAGCACGGTGCTGACCAACAGTTTCTGTTGCAAGTCGCGCTGTTCGTCCTCCTGGTGCTGTCGGTCGGCATCGCCACTTTGGATGGTCGAATCGACAACGGCATACCCAGTAGACGTAATAGCTTGATGGAGATCGGCGATGGCAGCTTGGTCCGGACGGTAATGGACCAACGCCTCCTCACTTGCGAGATTGACACTGGCGCTCAGCACGCCGGGAGTCTCGGATAACGCGCGTTCGATCTTCTCTACGCACGAGGCACAGTGCATGCCACAAATCCCGATGAGCGTCGCGGTCGATTCCGGGGCCGGGGGAGATTCCAAGGTGGTCATAGCTTTGTTGAGGGGTGCGAAGAGGCAAAGAGAAGTTTACGACAGACGAGAGCGAAACATGCGTTGGCGACGGCTCGAGTTGGCCAGCGCACGAAAGAGCAGCCCACGAAAAACCATCAAGGCAAACAGCAGAAAGGCGCTGAGAATCGGCCATAAAAAGCCGAGGGAAGAGCCAGCAGACGGGTTGCCCACAGTTGTGGGAAAGGTCAGTCGTCCAAATTGGAGTGGTCCAGCCAAAATCGAGATAGGCAAAAAGAAAATGGAGAAAAGCGCAAGCACGATGAACGGGAGAAACCACTCGGCACCGTTCCCGCGCAGAAAATCCAGGCTTTCCTGCACCATGGCGAACCCCTCGCTCCGCCCCTGGTAAATAATCTCGGGGATGGGGTTGAGGATCACGAGCAGAATCAATTCGATGAGCGCAGCCAACATCATCGCGGTTTCATCCCCGGGCGGCGTGAGCAGCGCCAAGAGGTATTGCAAGAGAAACAGGAGGAACAGGATGTTGATGACCGCACCCAGATGCGGACGCCAGCTTTCGCCCAGCTCCCGTATGCTCATGCGGCTACCGTTCACCACCCCAGCGATGAAATAGAGATAGGAACTCACACACATCGCCAGGACGATGCCGGAGATAAACCCGCCAAGAAATCCAAGCGGTGCGGTCAGCATGGCGCTCAGCAATACAATCGGACCATAAAGAAACGGCAAGAGACTGATCCACCACGAGCGGCGACCTTTCTCCCAGGCATCTTGCGCTGCCTGTTGATAGATGCGCAGCGTTGCTGCGATGAGCCCACCCCAGTCCATCAGCCCACCACCATTCTCCACAGCCCAGCAGAATGGGAGAATAAGAGAGGCAGAGAATCGGAGAAGTTTTCTCCCCGTTTCCCCGTTGCCCCGTTTCCCCGTTTCGATTGAGAGATTCCTGGTTGTTTAGGCATAGGGAACGCCCCAGCGATCCTGAAACGTGACGCTCTCAATAGGTTGGCGTGAGACCGGGCCAAATTTCCCCATCGGGTAACCAATCGGAAGAATGGCGAAGGTTTCGGCATTGTCCGGTAAACCCAGGACGTCGTTGACTTCCTTCTCGTGAAGCAGATGACGGGTCGTCAATGTCGAACCCAAACCTAAAGCGCGGGCGGCAAGAAGCATGTTTTGCACGGCAGGATAAATCGACGCGCCCGACATTTTTGGCAAGCCGATGGCTTTGGCCATATCGCCAACGAGGCAGCCAACAATCAACACCGGCGCTTCATGAAAATGCTCGGTGAGATAGACCACGGCGTCGAGCATGCGATTCTTTTGCGCTTCAGTCTTGCCCGGCGGTGGCGGTGCCGAGCGATAACGCGGCAGCAATTGGTCGAGCGCTTTCTTGTAGCGGAGCTGAATCTGTTTTTTGATCTCTGCGTCTTTGACTACGAGGAAGCGCCAATGTTGCACATCGCCGCCGCTTGGTGCGCACAGCCCGGCCTCGATAATTTTGCGAATCAGTACATCCGGCACCGGGTCAGGTTTGAGCCGGCGCATGGCACGCATGGTGTGGACGGCATCGAATAAGCCGATCTCTTCAGGCATGGGCATCTCTCCTCAGCTCCTTGTTGTCAGGTCTCTTACCATGCGCATCAGAGGAAAGAAATTGCCTGGGTCCTTCACTATGATTTGCGCTCTTGTGCAACCTCACGTAGTTTAGTGTCAATCAATTCTGCTGTGGGGAGGATGACGGATGGCTAGCCAACTATTCGCCAGAAAATCGCTGACACGTCTGCTGCAAGAAGCCGAAGGAGAGCAACGGCTCCGTCGCGTGTTGGGGCCGGTACAACTGACCGCCCTCGGCATCGGTGCCATTATCGGCACCGGCATCTTTGTGTTGACTGGCGTCGCAGCGCATGACAAAGCCGGACCAGCCTTGATGTTGTCATTTACCTTTGCTGGGTTTGCGTGCATCTTTGCCGCGCTTTGCTACGCCGAGTTCGCCTCGATGGTGCCAGTAGCAGGGTCCGCGTACACATATGCCTATGCGACGCTCGGTGAGCTGTTCGCGTGGATCATCGGCTGGGACTTAGTACTCGAATACGCCGTGGCCTCGGCCACCGTCGCGCATGGGTGGTCGCATTATTTTCAAGACTTCATCAGTATCTTAGGCTTTAAGATTCCCCATGCGCTGTCGAACGCACCGTTCGATTTTCATCCTGACACTGGGGTGTTGAGCACTACCGGCACGATGTTCGATCTTCCGGCGCTCGTCATTTCCATGCTCATGACCATCGTGCTAGTCATCGGCATTCGCGAAAGCGCACGCTTCAACGGGGTGATGGTGGTAATCAAGGTCGCCATCGTCCTCTTCGTCATTGCCGTTGGTGCTTTTTACGTCAATCCGAGCAATTGGACGCCATTTGCTCCCTACGGTTACAGCGGCATCAGCTTCTTCGGCACAACGCTCGTCGGCCAGACCGGACCGAACGGCGAGCCTCTCGGGATGATGGCAGGCGCAGCGGTGATTTTCTTCGCTTATATCGGCTTCGACGCCGTCTCGACGCAAGCCGAAGAAGCGCGAAATCCTACACGCGACGTGCCGATCGGCATCATTGTCTCTCTGGTGCTGTGTACGATCCTGTATATCGCCGTGGCCGCAGTGCTGACCGGCATGGTGCGCTACGACAACATCAACATCGACGCACCGGTATCGGATGCTTTTCGCCAAGTCGGGCTACCGTGGGCACAGTTCCTCATCTCTCTCGGTGCTCTCACTGGCATTACCTCTGTGCTTTTAGTCCTCATGCTGAGTCAGCCGCGTATTTTACTCGCGATGGCGCGTGACGGCCTCGTGCCTCCAAAGTTTTTCGGCGCAGTGCATGAGCGTTTTCGTACCCCGTGGAAATCAACCATTCTGACCGGGTTGTCAGTCGGACTTATGGGGGCGTTGATCCCGTTGCGGGTACTCGCTGAGTTGGTCAACATCGGCACTCTGCTGGCATTCGTCATCGTGTGCGGGGCGGTGTTAGTCATGCGCCGGGTCAACCCTACAGCTGCGCGTCCGTTCCGTTGCCCGCTGGTCCCGCTAGTCCCGCTTTTAGGTATCGGTTTCTGTTTGATCCTGATGTTTTCGCTACCGGCTGAAAATTGGTTGCGGCTCGCTATCTGGCTGTTGGTGGGCTTCGGAATTTATTTCTTGTACGGAAAGCGCCATAGTGTGCTGGCGCACTCGGGAGAGTGAGGGCACGGCAGGCAGAATGACGAATTGGGCTTGCCAGAAAAGCAAGGTCGTCATTCCAGCGGAAGCTGGAATCCAGAAGGCGGGGTGGGAGTAGGTGCTGCTCTCCCTGGATTCCGGGTCTCGCGTCGCTCGCCTGGAATGACCATGCTCCCGAGACACACCATTTGACGATGAAATGTTCGTAGGGACAACCCTTGTGGCCGTCCGAACCATAGGCAGGCGCAAGGTCTGCCCCTACGTTTTCAGGGGAATGACAGGCATTCCTCGTTCATCATTTTGCATTCATCGTTTATTGCGGATCGTATTTCACCAGCGTGTGCGAGCCATCGACAAGGCCCTCTTGGAACTTCTTTTCATATGAATTCCAATCGCCAGCGTATTTTTTGGCGAACGCGGCAAATAGCACCTTATCGACCTCGGCATCCTTCACCACCGAGCCTTTCGCCTTAAACGAAGGACCATCGGCTTTGCCGATTGCGATCTTGGCATCGGTCTTTCCGGCTTTGATGCGCTTCACGCGATGCGTGTCAGTCGGTGAACACACCCACACCGCACCGTTATGCACCATAAACCAAATCTCGGCAGATTTGCTCAAGGCACCATCCGCGCGAGTGCTTTGGATATAGACGTATTTGCTCGCTTCGAGCGACTTCTGTAGGTCCGGCGATAATGCCCCGCTGTGCGCGGGCGTAGCGAACCAACCTGCCAACAACACACCAAATGCAAGCAACCAAGCATATTGACGACGCATGAGTCACCTCCAATTCGTTGGGAAAATCAGTGTTATTTCTTCTCGCTGGCGACAACTGTGACGGACTTAATCACCACAGGCTCAGTAGGCACATCACCGCGTCCCGTCGTCACCTTCTCGATTTTATCGACCACATCTGTTCCCTCGATCACCTTGCCAAAAACGGCGTAGCCAACGCCATCTTGTGCACTGGCCTTATTGAGGAAATCGTTGTTCTTCACGTTAATAAAGAACTGCGACGTCGCGCTATCGGGGACAGAGGTCCGTGCCATCGCTAGCGTGTAGGTATCGTTCTTGAGTCCATTGCTCGACTCATTCTTAATCGGCGGCTTGGTCTTCTTCTGCTGCATGTCGGGGGTCATCCCGCCGCCCTGCACCATGAAGCCAGCAATGACGCGATGAAAAATCGTGCCATCGTAGAATTTGTCGTTGACGTAGGCGAGAAAGTTTTTCACCGTCTCGGGAGCTTCCTTCTCAAAGAGTTCGATTTTCACGTCGCCCAGGGACGTGGACATAAGAATCACGGGACCGCCTCCTTTCGTCTCGTTGCCAGCCTGGGAGCACGCTGGCAGGGTTAATACAAACGCTGCGACTACACTGAGAAACATTGATGCGCCTCGCATCGTGGGCACCTCGTTTGGGGAGTGGATTAGCGAACTTTCGCCGTGAGACGTTTTAACTGAGGGGCATGAGCAAGGGAAGACCCTGAAAAGATAAAGCCGAGGAGTCGGTCAGTCTGTCAGTCAAATAGTCGCTCGGTCAGGCAGACACATTGTCCACACCAGCTCTATCGGAGCGAAAGAATAGAGCCCATGACGTCAGTCATGGGGACCTTGCCAGACTTTTTCATATCAAGGGTACCAAGTCAGAAAGTCAGCCGCTCAAGGAGACCCGTCCCCAGCAGCGACCGTACGGTAATGACCACTCCAAGTGGCGTCATTACCAAGGGCGAGGCAAACGGCAGATACTCCACCCAGCGCCCTGCCCCACTCCAGCGTTGAACGACGCCACGTGCGGAAACCAGCACGAGTCCGACACTCACCAACACTAAGGCCAGCCCAACACTAAACGCGACAATCAACAGCAAGCCAAAGGCGATGCGCTGCAAGGCAACGGCGCTCAGCAACACCACTAGCGCCGCAGGGCATGGAATCAACCCGCCAGTCACACCAAGAGTCAGAAGCGTTCCGTAGCTGACGTCGCGCCCGTGGGCGTGCTCGTGATCGTGGGCGTGGCCGTGCTCATGATCGTGACTGTGGCCGTGCTCGTGGCCGTGCTCGTGTTGCCCTTCGAGCGCACGACCGAACAAGATGATCCCGGTGCCGACAATCAACAATCCTGAAGCCAACCCCAGCCAAGGGTAGAGTTGCTCGGGGAGAATGTAATGGGAAGCGAACAGCGCCACGCCGCCGAGGGCGTAGACGCCGATGGTGTGGCTCGCGGTCACAGTCAGCCCCAAGATCAGCGCGTGCCAAGCCGTTCCGCGCGAGCCAACCAGATAGGCAGCCACCAAAGTTTTACCGTGCCCAGGTTCTAACGCATGAAAGGCACCCAAACCCACAGCAACCAACAAAGCCAGCAGGATGACGCCAGTGCCGAGTTGCTTGGTCGTCATCAATTCCGTCAGCATAGTACGCGGCGTTTGCGCATCAATCTGCTGGGGCACATCTTTACCCACGGCAGCAGGAGCAGCCACAGCTGCGGACCGTACCGCAGGAGGAATAGCAAACGTCAGAGTCGCGCGCAGATCTTGTGGCGGAGCTTGCAAGAGGTTCTCTGCATACGATGTTAGTTGTTGGCTTTTGCTCTCCGTCGGGACAGAAGCGTGCACAAGCGTTGCTCCGGCCTGACCACTCGCCGCAATTTCCTTCCAGCCGACACGTTGCGGATAGTTGCGATCCTCATAGGCGATCTCGCCGGACAACGGCACGAGCACCGCTTCATACACGGCAGAGAAGCGCAGGGTCGGCAGACCGCCGGCACCAGGAGGAAAACTGAGCGACTGTGTCTTGGTCGTCAACGTGAGAAGCTGACCATCTATGCGCAGATCGAGTCCATGACGAAGTTCTTCGATCTTGCGCTCGCCATACGCAGTGACGCGAGGATCTTCCAGTTGGGCACTGAGCCCATGTTCCTGCATCTCCTGAAACGTCGGAATTTCCGCCATGTCGAGGACATACGTCACGCGCACGAACGTCGGATGCACCTCAAGACCCGAGAAATGATTGATGCTGAAATTGCCCATCGGGTGAGCAGAGGCGGAACCAGGCAGGGACAAAGATAGAGATAGAAAGAAGAGACAGAGAAGGAAGCACGGCAGCAACTTACAGCCGCGATTTCGCCACGCTGTCGGTTCGTGAGCGGAGAATCGGTTGGCGATTCCTCGCAATGCTGCCGCAAGACTACTCATGTCCATGCCTCTCTCCTTGCGCGAGAAGCCGTTGCTCAAGACCAGCCAAGGTTTTTCGCGCCACGTCTCCGTCGCGCAGTGCGAAATGCGGGTTTGTTTCGAGTGCGCGGCGCAAATAGTCCCGCGCTTTCTCTGGCTCGTCTAAAGCAGAAGCGATCATGCCAGCGTGAAAAAACAACTGCGCGTCTTGGGTGCCAAGACGTAAGGCTTGGGTCATCGCCTGACGAGCGTCAACAAACCTGCCCCTTTTGTAATACACCCAGGCGAGGGTGTCGAACGAATAAATATCGCGTCGCCGTTGGATTTCAGCTTCGGCTAAAGTCACCGCTTCATCAAGTTTGCGCTCGTGGTCAGCGTAGAACAGGGCAAGCTGACGGTTGTCCGTAACGTGATTCGCGGTGTTGACCTTCTCGATATACTCGATCAGCGCGAATTGTTGCTCTGCCTGTTCGGACTGGCCAGTCACCAGGAGCAAATCGCCTAGTGCCGCCAAGAGGTCTGGTGCTGGCGTCATCTCAACTGTTTGCCGATAGAGTGCAATCGCTTCAGGATAGCGCTGTTGAGCGCCACGTACGCGCCCTAAAGCAGCAAGCGCTTGATAATACTGGGGAAAGACAGCTAGCGCATTGTTGAAAGCGGTTTCGGCT
>SYOC01000376.1 GCA_005804965.1 Pseudomonadota bacterium | reverse complement strand
TCCGGCGTCACCAGCCAGGGACCAAGCGGCGCGTGCGTGTCAAACGATTTGCCCATCAGCATGGTTTGTGAATGGAACTGCCAGTCGCGTACGCTGACATCGTTGCCCACGCAGAACCCGGCAATGACTTCAGGGGCGCGTTCACGCGGCACATGCTTGCAGCGCTTACCGATCACGAAGCAGAGTTCCGCTTCATAGTCGAGCAACTGCGACACTACCGGCAGCAAGAACGGATCTGACGGCCCAACGATGCCATTGTGTTGCTTGGTAAACCAGACCTGCCGCTCAGGCTTGGCCATGCCGCTCTCGGCAATATGGTCGGCATAGTTGAGACCGATACCGAGAATTTTTCGTGGTCGTTGAACAGGCGCTTCGAGCTTGACCCGATCCAGAGGGATGCCGGGCGCGTTGGCTACCGCGCGTGCTGCTCCGAGCGCGTGTTCTCCGGCTTCTAGGAATGCGATCATACCGGTCGGCAGGCCGGGCGCATGCACTGATAGATCGACAATGGAGTTGCCGTTGACCACGCCGATGCGATGGCCTTTGCTGTCATTGAATGTTGCGAGTTTCATGAGATTATCTCCTGTTACGATACAGACGTGTCTTATGAGGCACTGGTAGCCGGAGTCATTGATGCTGGAAGCTGCGCGAAGACCTCCGAAGGATCGAGCACAGGGCGCTTGAAGAGAGTAGTGGGCGGCTCGCCAGCCCGATACCGACGAATAAGATTGTCAGGGTCGAATTGTACACCGATCGGGTTGGTCGCGAAGTCGCTCGTACGGAACCATTCGTTAACCGCTGCTGCATTGTCAAGCAGGTCGATTTGCAGCTCGCACTGGTTACCGTCAGGATCACGATAGTAGAACGAGAGCGTGGGGCCGTGATTGATCGTCCAGTAAGGTGTGATGCCAAGGCCCTGCAACCGTTCATAGGTGGCAAACAGATCAGCGGCAGTACGATAAGTGAAGGCGATATGCTCCAGCCCCGTCTCCATGGGTCGCGTCTGCTCCAGTCCTGGAAACTGAGCAATGGCAATGCGATGATGCTCCTCGTCATAGGTCAGGAAGCAAAGCATCGGGTTGGAAAACATGATCTCTGCCTCAAGCACGGTGCGGTACCAT
The DNA here is from genome assembly GCA_005804965.1 of Pseudomonadota bacterium. Taxonomy (GTDB): domain Bacteria; phylum Desulfobacterota; class Binatia; order Bin18; family Bin18; genus SYOC01. Next base: position 3,780 of record SYOC01000376.1, on the reverse strand, counting down.
GCGCTGAGGCGCTCGGCGTTTGTCGACCGCAGCACCACATGGGCGAGTTTCTCAGGCGCGATCTTCCCGCGCTCACGGGCTGGTTTGGGAACAGCAGCGTTACTGGTCATGGTCATTTCCTCCTTTTCATCGTCAGGGGATTTGCGAGAGATTGATCGGGGATGAGCAAGCGAGCGATGGCGTCCGCGTGGCGAGTAATGGCGGCATCCTCAAGAGGGTCTATTCCGAAGAGCATGCGACATTCCGGAGCCATGGTGAACATAGCGCTTGTCCCCACCAGAGCGTAATAGAAACTGGGCAGATCGATCTCGCGAGCGACGCCCATACGCCGCGCGTCTGCAAGTAATTGCTCGACCCGCGCTTTTACTGGTTCCACATGGCGTTCGACGATCCACGCGAGGCGGTCCTCGTTCCGCTTGCCTTCATCCAGCATGATACTGTGCATCTCCGGATATTTGGCGCTTGCCCGGATAAAGGCGCGGACGAAGAAGCGCAGCCGTTCTGGACCGTCGACATTGACTGCCTGGTCGTCCACGGCACGAAACTCGAGCATCATCGCTCCCACCAAGCAATCGATGCAGTCCTTCCAGAAGGCATCCTTCGAGCCCCAATGATAGCTAATGAGGTTGCGTTTGACGCCCGCGGCGGTCTCGATGAGCCGCGTGCTTGCGGCGTGGTAGCCGAGCTCGGCAAAGGCGGCGATGCCAGCGCGTAACAACTTATTTCTGGTGCGCGTGGCTGCTCCGGCGTCCTCTGTGACTGGGAGGAAGGCGGCGATAGGCGATAAACTTGTCATACGACAAGCCTTAATCATTTAACTTGTCGAGTGTCAAGTATGTTTCGTCTGCAAAGACCGAGCGCCTTAAAGGCTTTCTGTTAGTCTTTGCGAAATTTTGGTCGCTACCCAAAGAGCAAAGCGAATCTCCCTCAATTGACTGACGCCTACCATATTTATACAGATGAGCACCAACACGTTTTCAGCATGACATCACCCGTAGCACATGGAGCACCTATGCAGCTTACTCACTTGCCGAATTCAGCGAGCGGAGAACACGTCGCCGCAGCACTGACCGCCGATGGCGCAGTGATCGTCGACTCAGTGCTGCGTTCCGACCAGGTCGACGCCGTTCTGGCGGAGTTGCAACCATGGATCGACAAGACCAAGCCGGGGGTAGACCGTTTTTCCGGACGCAATACACGGCGCACTGGTGCACTCATCACCCGCTCACCGCAATGCCGCGAGCTTGTGACCCACCCTTTGGCGCTCGCCACTTGCAACACGTTCCTCAGCCACGCGACCAGCTTTCAGCTCCATTTGACTCAAGTTATTGCCATCGGCCCGGGGGAGCCGGCACAGCAGATTCACCGTGATCAATGGGCATTTGACTTCTTCAGCTTCCCGAAGGACTACGACGTGCAGTGTAATACCATTTGGGCGATGACTGATTTCACCGAACAGAACGGCGCGACACGGGTCATTCCGGGCAGCAATCACTTCGACGACAAATTGCGCTTCAGCGAAACAGACACGATACCCGCAGAAATGAGCAAGGGATCAGTCTTGTTCTATAGTGGCAGTGTATACCATGGCGGCGGCGCGAATCATTCGAGCGACACGCGTATCGGTGTCAACATCACCTACAATCTCTCCTGGCTCCGGCAAGAGGAAAATCAATACCTCGCCGTGCCACTGGAAGTCGCTCGTACGCTACCGGTTGAACTGCTGCGGCTGATGGGCTATCAGCGTGGTGCCTACGCTCTCGGCTACGTGGGAGACTTACTCGATCCGATCCAGATCGTCCGCCCGGACATTGAAAACACTGGCCTCGGATACACCGACGAGACTCGCAAAAAACTCAAACAACAGCAAAGCACTTTTGCAGACCAGAAGTAGTCAACGCCGAGGGTAAATGCGGTGTGGAAGTTTAGAGCACTGAGCACTTGAGGTTGCTTTTCTGTTTCGATACGCACTGCATTCCAAATTAGGAAGCCTGAAAAGAAGGCTCGTATGTGGCGCAGGTTCGACGCATCAAACCCTGTAGGTAAGTCAATGAAAAAAGCTGCGGCATGCCTAGAGCGCCGACCGCTCAGGCCGCCACGCTCGCTGCCTTGCCGAGCTTGCGCAATTCCGGCGCGACCTTCTCGCCGATCAATCGCAGGCTGTCCGCCACCATGTCGAACGGCATACCGGCATAGGAAACGGCCATCGCCGGACGCAGATCGCCTGTCGTCTCATAGCGCTTGGTCCACTTCTCGATGATCTGCTTTGGCGTGCCCCAGGCCTGGCTCTGTACGAAGCCTTCGCAGGCGGCATCCAGACCGACCTCCTGAATGGCCTTCGCACTCGCTTCGTAAGCTTGGTATCCCTGCGTGCTGCCCCAGTGGGCGCCGTCGAAATCGTAGTGGCGGATGACGCTCAAGTAGTACTTGGAGAGGTATTTGCGAGCCACCTCTTCAGCAACTGCCGGATCCTCGTGGCAATAGGTAAAATCGGAGAACACCGGCGCGCCAGGAGCCTTGTTCGGATGCACTTGCTTGAACCGCGTGCGCCAGGCCTCGACCGCAGCGTGGTGCTGTTCCCAGGGCAGTTGCACGAAGGACATCATGGTCCCGCCGATGTTCGCAGCGGCCATGGCCGAGTCCGGCGTCATAGCGACGGAGAAGAAGCCGCGGTTGCGATAGCCGAATTCTGGCTTGGGCGTCACTGCGGTACGCGACTGCTTGAAATACTTGGTGTCGTATTCGGCGATGCCGGTTTCAAGAATGTCGAGCACGATCTGGGCGGCCTCGTCGAAGCGTTCGCGCGAGGTCGCCATGTCGATGCCGAACGCGCGATACTCCTCGCGCGCCAGTCCGCGCCCGAAACCGAGTAGGAAGCGATCGCCGAGCAGAATCTGCAGGAGGATAATGCGCTCTGCCACTCGTGTCAGATTTTCGTGCCAGGGCAGAATGATGGCGCCGGTCCCGATCTTAATGCGAGTCGTCTTGCCAGCGAGATAGGCCAGCCATTGGGTGTTGTCAGGCATCATCGAATAGTTGGGATCGAAGTGGTGCTCGGGCAACAGCAGGAAGTCCATGCCGACTTCCTCCGCGAGCAGCGCGATGTCAGTTTCCTTGCGCATCATGTCGGCGTCGGATAGGCCTTCGTGGGTGTTCTGGAAAATGAATTGAAGACCAACTTCCATGGGCAGGCTCCTTTGGCTTGACGTGGGTACTGAGCTTCCATAGCTCCCGGGAGGACCCTAGGCGAATTGGGCAAATACTGTCAATGATGGTCGGCGTTTCTCCACTACTTGATCGCCCCTAGTTGTCGCAGGACTGCGGCTGCATCCCAGTAGTCGCGCTGTGTGGCGATCTTGCCGTTCGTAAACGTCAAAACCGAGACCCCTCTGGTGTTGGTTTCCTTGCCTTTTGCCGGCACGCCGAGGATCTTGCCGGCGGCGTGTTTCGCCTGCCAGGTCCACTCGACTACACCTCCGTCAGCGTTGCCGCAGTAGCCAACGGCAGTGATAGTATTTTCCGCGTACGCCGGGTTGCCTGCGGCGACGAAGAATTTGTGAATCGCCGCCTTGCCACTTTCTTTGTGGGCGATAATGACGTCCTCGAACTGGGCGTCGTCAGCGTACATGTCGATCAGCTTGTCGGGGTTTGCGAAGTTCGCGGTCCATTCTTTTGCCCATGCGGTATTCATGACACACCTCCTGTCAGCTTACTGTCCAGCCACCGTCAATAATGAAGGGAGCACCAGTGGCGAACGACGCATCATCACTCGCCAAGAAC
>SYOC01000375.1 GCA_005804965.1 Pseudomonadota bacterium | reverse complement strand
CGGAATTGAAGCGATGGCGCTATTAGTGTGAAAAGTTGAAAGCACAAGGTGCCCGGTGAGAGCAGAATTGACTGCAATGTCAGCTGTTTCGTCGTCGCGAATTTCGCCAACCAAAATGATGTCCGGGTCTTGGCGGACAATCGAGCGCAGGCCGCTGGCGAAGGTCAAGCCGATCTGCGGTTTCACATGGATCTGGTTCACCCCGCGTAACTGGTACTCGACCGGGTCTTCAATGGTGATAATTTTTTTATCTGGAGAATTGATCTTATCCAACGCACCGTACAGCGTCGTGGTTTTCCCGCTGCCAGTCGGCCCAGTCACCAAGATCATGCCATACGGTCGGTTGATCAGTTTATCGAACTCCCCGAGGGTATCAGTGGGGAACCCCAGCGAATCAAGTGTCACCGAAATGCTGGAGCGATCAAGAATACGCATCACCACGCTTTCGCCATAGAGCGTGGGGAGCGACGACACACGCAGGTCGATCTCTCGTCCTAACATGCGCAGCTTGATACGCCCGTCTTGCGGGAGGCGACGCTCGGCGATGTTGAGTTTGGCCATCAACTTGACGCGAGAAATCAATGCAGCTTGGAGTTTACGCGGTGGGGCGTCGATATCGTGCAAAATCCCATCAATCCGGTAGCGGATGCGCAGTTCCTTCTCAAAGGGCTCGATATGAATGTCAGAAGCACGCTGTTCAAGTGCCCGCGCGATCAAACTATTGACGAGGCGGATGACCGGAGCCTCGCTGGCGAGGTCACGCAGATGTTCGACATCTTCTTGATCGTCTTCGAGATACTCGACATCTGCCGCATCGCTGCCAGCGCTACGTCCATCGTTCGTACCTTCGCCATAGTAGGAGTTCAAGGCTTCGAGGATGTCGCGCTCACGGGCAAGATGCAGCTCAAGCCGTAGCCCAGTCGCCTTCTCGATAGCCTCAATCACATACAAGTCACCAGGATCGGCCAGCGCCGCAAAAAGCTGCCCGTCCTGCACGGATAGCGGGCAAACTCGGGCTTGGCGGAGGAAGCCAGGATTAACGTTAGCCAGCGCCGGAGGTTCGCGGGGAAAGTCGCGGGAGCCGACCACAGGTGCGCCGTAGTATTGCGACAGCAATGTTAAGAGATCGTCCTCGGACAAGAAGCCCAGTTCGACGAGGAGTCGCTCGAAGGGCTCACTCCGTTCCTGCTGGACATGCTGAACCTTGCGGATGTCCTCAGCGGAAACTTTTCCACTCTCTAATAAGAGCTGCTCAAATCGCGTCATAAGCTAATCGCACTCAAACAAGAGTTCTCAAGGGATGAAAGACCCCAAGCGCTCCCAGCGCACCCAGCGATCCTGGCCATCCCACGACCAATAGATCAGAAAGGCTTTGCCCTTTACATCTTCGATATCCACGAAACCCCAAAACCGACCGTCGTGACTGCGGTCACGATTATCTCCCATGACAAAAAGATTATGTGCAGGAACGACCGTCGGGCCCATGTTATCGCGCGGGCCAGGAATTTCTCGGCTCTCATCAGCAAACACGGCATGAGGATCGTCCACCGGCTCACCATTAATGAACACACGTTTATGGCGAATTTCAACGGAATCCCCGGGTATGCCAACGACACGTTTGATGAAATCTTTGGAGCGATCTTTGGGGTAGATAAACACAACCACATCACCACGACTCGGCTGCTTCCATTCAACAAAACTTTTCTCGAATGGGTAGGGCAGTCGCAGGCCGTAGAGAAATTTATTCACCAGGATGTGGTCGCCAATCTGTAGCGTCGGCAACATGGACCCCGAGGGAATCTTGAAGGCTTGGACGACGAAACTGCGGATAAAGAAGGCGAGCACTAACGCGACAAGCAGTGCCTCGGTATATTCACGCAAGACGCCGAGGGCCGACTTGTGCCCGGTCTTTCCCTTACTTTCTGATTGATTTTTGACTTGGATCCGTGAATTGACGACCGCCCCTGCATTGTCTGCGTTGCCTTTTTGCCTGAACATAGACTCATCCAGCAATTCCGCAGGGGCTAAGCGTCGCGCACCCGCAGTAGCGCTAAGAACGCTTCCTGTGGAATCTCGACCCGTCCGACCTGCTTCATCCGACGTTTTCCTTCTTTTTGTTTCTCTAGCAGCTTTCGCTTGCGGGTTATATCCCCGCCATAACATTTCGCCGTCACGTTCTTGCGCAACGGTTTCACCGTCTCGCGGGCAATAATGCGGCTGCCGATGGCCGCTTGCAGTGCTACCTCAAACATTTGCCGCGGAATGAGTTCGCGCATTTTCTGCACCAGCTCTCGCCCGCGCACGTAGGACTGTTCGTCATGAACAATGAGCGAGAGCGCATCGACGATATCGCCATTGATACGGATATCCAGCTTCACCAATTTGCCTGGGCGCATATCCAACAACTCGTAGTCGAAGGAGGCATAGCCGCGAGTTACCGATTTGAGCCGGTCGTGAAAGTCGATCACGATTTCGTTCAGGGGCAGTTCATACAGCAGCATGGCGCGGTTCTGCCCAAGATATTTGAGTTCCCTTTGGATGCCGCGCCGCTCTTGGCAGAGTTGCAACACGTTACCCATAAACTCGCTAGGCACATGGATTGTGGCGAGAATGTACGGCTCTTCAATATGCTCGATTTCTTGGATAGGCGGCAGCAAGGCGGGATTATCCACGAGAAGCGACTCACCGGTGAGCGTCACCACGCGATATTCCACCGTTGGCGTCGTCGTAATCAGATCTAGCTCGAATTCGCGCTCCAATCGTTCCTGAACGATCTCCATATGGAGCAAGCCGAGAAAGCCGCAACGGAATCCAAAACCGAGGGCCAGCGAACTTTCTTTTTCGTAGGTGAACGAGGCATCGTTGAGGCGCAATTTTTCGACAGCGTCGCGTAAGGCATCGTATTCGTGCGACTCGACAGGATAGAGGCCACTAAACACCATCGGCTGGACAGTCTTGAAGCCGGGAAGCGCAGTCGCCGTCGGGCGGTCGGGATCGGTTACGGTATCGCCAATCCGCGCCTCAGTCACATCTTTAATCCCGGCCATGATGAAACCGACTTCGCCTGGACCAAGGGCTGCAACCATCACCGGACGCGGGGCGAACACGCCCACCTTATCGACTTCATACACCTTACCGCTCGACATGAGTTGTATCTTCATACCTGGCCGCAGGATGCCATCAAGGATGCGCACCTGGATGACCGCGCCTTGGTAAGGATCAAACCAACTGTCGAACAGTAAGGCTTTCAAAGGGGCACGTTCGTCGCCACCCGGCGACGGCACGACACGTACGATGCCTTCGAGCACCTCGTCGATACCGCGCCCTTCTTTAGCGCTCGCCAGCACGGCTTCGCTGCCGTCAAGGCCAATGACTTCTTCCAATTCCCGCCGCACTCGCTCGGGTTCGGCACTGGGGAGATCAATCTTGTTGATGACCGGAAGCAGCTCCAACCCTTGGTCAAGAGCGAGATAGGTGTTAGCAAGCGTTTGCGCTTCCACACCTTGGGTAGCATCGACAACTAAGATTGCGCCTTCGCACGCCGACAAACTGCGCGACACTTCGTAAGAGAAATCGACATGCCCAGGCGTGTCAATCAAATTTAGGCAATACACCTGGCCATCGTGCGCTTGATAGCGCAGCCGGACAGTACGGGCTTTGATGGTGATACCACGCTCTTGTTCCAAGTCCATGGTATCGAGAAATTGGGCACCGGTTTCGCGATCACTAATCGAACCGGAATGGGAAAGGAGACGGTCGG
>SYOC01000374.1 GCA_005804965.1 Pseudomonadota bacterium | reverse complement strand
GTCAGCATGGCGTGGCAACGGCAACGGTAGCGGCGCTGTTCGACATGGAATGCGAAGTCTTCATGGGCACCGACGACGTTGCTCGCCAAGCGCCCAATGTGTTTCGCATGCGCCTGTTAGGGGCGAAGCTCCGTGAAGTGACAAACGGAACGCGCACTTTGAAAGATGCCATGAACGAAGCCCTGCGCGACTGGATCACCCATGTCGCGTCAACGTTTTACGTTATTGGTACGGTGGCCGGACCACATCCTTACCCTATGATTGTGCGCGATTTTCAGTCGGTGATTGGGCGTGAGGCCAAAAAGCAACTCTTGCAACGCGAGGGACGCTTGCCCGATTATCTGATTGCCTGCGTCGGCGGTGGGAGCAACGCGATGGGCATCTTTACCGCGTTTTTGCCGGACCCGAGCGTACGCATGATCGGCGTCGAAGCCGGTGGCTTGGGCGAGGGGCACAACGCAGCGTCCATTTCCTATGGGCATGTCGGCGTCTTGCATGGCAGTAAGAGTTACGTCTTGCAAGATGAGACCGGACAGATTCGTGATACTTATTCGCTCGCACCCGGGCTTGATTATCCTGGGGTTGGGCCAGAGTTGAGCTATCTGAACGATCAGCAGCGCGTTGCCTATGTGACGGTGAACGATCAGCAAGCAATTGACGGAATGAAGCTGCTCGCTGAGACCGAAGGGATTATTCCCGCGCTCGAAAGCTCGCATGCGATTGCGTACGCTGCGACGCTCGCCCCGCGTTTGTCTTCCGATCAGGTCATTGTTATCAATGTTTCCGGGCGTGGAGATAAGGATCTACAAACTGTTGCCCGCTTCTTCGAGAATGTACATTAGGGCAACGATATGACGCGCATTACCGATGTCTTTGCCCGCCTTCGCGCTCAAGGCGAACGGGCGCTCATTCCCTACATTACCGCTGGTGATCCCGACCTTGATGTGACCTTTCAACTGGTCTGCGAGTTTGAGAGGCAAGGTGCTGACCTGATTGAGTTAGGCATTCCTTTTTCCGAACCTATGGCCGATGGCCCCGCCAATCAACGCGCAGCCGAACGTGCCTTACAAAGCGGCACTTCGCTTGCCCGGGTGTTGGAATTAGTCCGGCGGTTGCGTGCGGCATCCGTGCAACTGCCGATTATTCTCTTCAGTTATTACAACCCGATCTTTCGTTACGGTGGTCAGCGTTTCGCTGCCGATGCGCAGGCTGCGGGAGTCGATGGCGTGTTGGGTGTCGATCTTCCACCGGAAGAAGCTAACGAATTGAAAGCTGAAACCGACCGTTGTGATTTAGATCTCATTTTTCTGTTGGCACCGACCAGTTCTCTCGAACGCGCTCGTGAGGTGATTACTCGCGCCCGTGGGTTTGTCTATTACGTGGCGGTTACTGGTGTGACCGGCGCTCGCGCAGCCTTGCCGGAAGATCTTGGGGAAATGGTGCGCCGCATTCGTGGGTTGTCGCCTGTCCCGGTCGGGGTTGGGTTTGGGATTTCTACGCCGGCGCAAGCCGCTGAAGTTGGGCGCATTGCCGATGCCGTTATTGTTGGCAGCGCCATTTCTCAACTTATCGAAAACAATAGTGGGCGGCCCGATCTTGTACAGACCGTTGGCGAATTTGTCGGGAGTCTGAAACGCGCACTCCGCGACCTTGCTGTGACCTCGGCAACGTGAGCGAGCCATCGAGGCTTGGCCCTGTTGCCTTGACGCAGGTAATGCTAGAACAAGGCGCAATGCCTGGATGAGGCGGTAAGGAGAAATCTATGGCCGCGCGCGAATGGCGTCGAGTGCAAGAAGAGTCAGAAAACATCTGGGTCAAATGCTCAGGCTGTCAAGAGATTCTTTTCCGCAAAGACGCGGAACGTCGCTTATTTGTCTGCCCCAAATGCAATACGCATATGCGGCTCACCGTCGATCAACGGTTGCTGATGATCGTGGATCGTGGCTCGTTTGTCGAGCGTGACGCGGTCTTGAGTTCTGCCGATGCCCTCGGCTTTCGGGACCGCAAACCGTACACAGCACGGCTTGCCGAGGCGCGTGGAAAAACCGGACGAGCCGAAGCCGTGGTCTGTGGTGTGGCGACGATTCTCGATCAGCCGGTGGCTCTGGGTATTTTTGATTTTGCCTTTCTTGGCGGCAGCATGGGGTCTGTGGTTGGGGAAAAACTGACCCGTGTAGTTGAGCATGCCATTGATGCCCAACTGCCAGTGGTGTTCTTCGCGGCTTCGGGCGGGGCACGTATGCAGGAGGGTGTCCTCTCCCTCATGCAGATGGCGAAAGTCAGCATGGCGCTAGGCCGATTGCGAGAAGTTGGGCTTCCTTACCTCTGTGTGATGACTGACCCGACTACTGGTGGGGTGGCGGCCTCGCTGGGAATGCTGGGGGATATCCACATTGCTGAACCCCAAGCGCTCATCGGTTTTGCTGGTCCCCGTGTGATTGAGCAAACGATCCGCGAAAAGCTCCCTCCGGGATTCCAACGTGCTGAATTTCTTGTCGAGCATGGCATGGTCGATCTGGTGGTCGAGCGAAAAGATCTGCGGCGTACGCTCGGCCAAGTGCTCAGTTTGTTACGCGATAGCGTGCAGTGAAAGCAAGTGAAACCGGGATGACGTACGAGGAAACTCTCGATTTTCTCTATCGGCTGGAAGTCGAGCGCATGGACCTGAAGCTCGAACGCGTCGCCGCAGCACTGCACCTTTGTGGGTCTCCCCATCGGCGCTTCCCTACGCTCCATATTGCCGGCACCAATGGCAAAGGCTCGACGGCTGCGTTCCTGCATGCGATGCTGAGCGCCGCTGGCTACCGCGTCGGGCTGTTTACCTCTCCGCATTTGGTCGATTTTTGTGAACGCATTCGCTTAGGAAAGCGCCTGATTACCCAGGATGAGGTCATTGACGGCGTGGCTGCGCTCCGTGCTCGGATCGAGCCGGCAGGGATTCACTTAACCCCCTTCGAGATGATGACCTTGCTCGCGTTTCAAGCATTTGCCGACCAGCAAGTTGATATTGCTGTGGTCGAGGTGGGATTAGGTGGGCGGTTGGACGCGACGAATGTCTTATCGCCTTTAGTGTCGATTATCACGTCGATTGGCCTCGACCACCAAGCCTACCTTGGCCCTACTCTGGCACATATTGCCCGTGAGAAGGGCGGGATCATCAAAACGAAGATTCCAGTTGTGCTGGGAACGCTCGATACCGAGAGTAAGCACATCCTCTGTGATCTTGCGGAGGCGCACGGGAGCCCAGTGTACAGTGCTGGACAAGATTTTTTTTGTACTGACAACTTGACCGATGGGTTCGATTATACCGGGCACGCTTGGCATCTGCATGATCTCCAGGTTGGACTTCGTGGCCGTTTTCAGCACCGGAACGCGGCTGTGGCTATCGCGGCATTGGAAACGATCCGTTCTTCTTTCGCGGTGCCCGAATCGTGCGTGCGCCAAGGGCTGTTGGCGGTGTCGTGGCCAGGACGTGTACAAGTGGTTTCCGAACGTCCACTCGTCGTGCTTGACGGTGCTCATAATCCCCAAGCGATGGCCATCTTATGCTCCGAGCTGCCAGCACTATTGCAGGGGAGGCGGGCTAAGGTTGTCTTCGGTGTGATGCGCGATAAAGACTGGCATTCGATGATTTCCGAACTTGCACAAGTGGCATCGGAAGTGATTGTGACGCGTGTCAAACAAGACCGAGCTGAAGATCCGTTGGTATTACAAGCTGCGTTGTCGCCGCTGTGCCCGACACGTATCGTGGCCGATGCACGCGACGCGTGTCGGCAACTGCTTGCTGAAACAGCTCCTGATGAAGCCCTGGTGCTCTGTGGGTCGCTGTTCTTAGTGGGCGAAGTCCTCCCACTTTTTGCTCCTGCTTGCACATTTCTCTCGTTCTAGATATGGGGACTCCACTTTTATGCGGCTACATTGTCTAATCATCTTTCCTCTTTTGCTGTTGCTGGTTGGGATGCCATCACTCTGCTGGACGCAAGTGTTGCCGCAGGACCAAGAGCCCATTCGAGTCCAAGCCGACACACTCCAGTCCGACGAACAGAAAAATACCGTCTCGGCCTCAGGAAACGCTGTCGTGACCAAAGGCGAGACGACGATGAAGGCTGACACCATCACGGTGAATCGTGCGACCAACGCCTTGGACGCGAGTGGCCACGTGGTGGTCGATAGTCCGCAGGGACATATTGAGGCGAGCGCCCTCAGTTTCGAGCTTGAAGACGAGACAGGGAAGATCACTGATGGTACGGTCCGCCTCCCACGCAATCAATACATTTTGACGGGGAAGGTCCTGCAGAAATCGTACGGACAGAGCTACCACATCGAAAACGGCGCGTTTACGACGTGTCAGTGCGAGAATTTCCAGCAAGCCGATTGGAGTGTGGCTGGGGAAACTGTCGATGTCACTCTAGGTGGAAGAGGAGAAGTGCAGAGTGGCACTTTCCGGGTGCGTGGGGTGCCACTGTTGTATCTCCCGTATGCCACTATGCCCGTGGATGCCGAGCGACAAACAGGATTGTTGTTCCCGTATTTTGGCTTTTCCAGTAAACGCGGATTTGTCTGGCAGCAGCCTTTCTATTGGAACATCAACCGAAGCTACGATCTCACCGTGACCACGGCTTTGGAGACTGCGGCGCGCATTGGTTTATGGTCAGAGTTTCGTTATGCCCCGAACGCCCGTACCGAAGGGCAGTTTGCCGCCTCGTATTTCAACGAGCAAATTCGCGGCCCAGCCACAACCAGTACGGCGACCAATCGGTGGAGCGTCACCGGGACGCATCGCCAAAACCTCGCCGACGATACGCGCATGTACGGCGACTTCTTTTTTGTGAGCGACGATCTCTTCCTCCGAGAAATCAATCATCGTGCATTGAGTTTATCCGAGGCTGACGATTCTGCTGACTGGTCGCTACGCACGCGGAGATTTACCGATTCCCGCGCTGGCGGAGTCAAGACGTGGCAGAATGCGCTTGTCCGAGCTGAAGCCGACTATTACCAAGATTTACGACAAGACCAAGATTTTGCTTTCCAAGTGTTGCCGCGCCTGCAATTTCAAGGACAGCATCGCGTCTGGGGGGATCGTTTAGAGATCGGCCTTGCTGCTGAGGGTGCGAATTTCTTTCGCAATAAAGGGTACGCTGGCCAACGCTTCGACTTCGCACCTTCGGTTGCGTTGCCGTTCCATCTTGGTGACTATGCCTTTGGGTCGATCCGTGTGACTGGACGTGAAACCGCCTACCTCTTTTCCTCACAAGCGCCAGGTGCGACTTCGTTGACCAATCCTCGTCTGCGAGGTGATCGCACGCGCGAAATTGTGCAGGTCGAAGCCAACATTGGTACTCGCTTCTCCCGCGCGTTCAATTTTGGTTGGGGCAACTTGCTGAAACTGCAACATGTCGTCGAGCCGGAAGTCTCGTATATGTATGTGCCGTTTGTCGAGCAGGAAGATTTGCCGTTTTACGACGCGCTGGACCGCATCAATCGCAGGAACTCGATTATCTATGGAGTGTCAAACCGCCTCCTCGGAAAGTTCCGCACCCCGCCGGCCGAAGCAAAAGACAGTGGAGAAAAAGATGGCAAAGAAGGCACGGAAATTCGCGAACTCGCACGCCTCACCGTCACGCAGGCCTACGATCCTTTCCGTGGGTTAAGCCAGAAGAAAGAACATTACTCGGACGTCGATGTCTATGCGCGGCTCACGCCTTTTCCTTTTACTGTGTTTACGTTCGACTCCACCTACGACGTGAATAATGGCAGCGCTGCCACCACGAGAATCGGTGGGTTTCTGCGCGATCCACGCCCGGTGTCGCCGATGGCTCCGCTCTTACAGCACTTGCAACGTAGTTCGAGCCTTGGCGTATTTTATCGCTCGACCAGTGATCGTCTGGTGCAGCAGTTCAACACCCTTCCTGGCAATGTGCCTCCCGACATCGACCCACCAAGAGAGATTAACATCAGTGCACTTTTACGCCTCAGCGATTCCTTGATGGCCTCTTATGTTGGTCGCTACGATTTGAATACCTCGGATTTCATCGGCAATCGTTACTTCTTTCGCTATATTTCCCCACAGAACTGTTGGTTTATCGACTTTGGCATCGTCGATAAAGTGAACCCACGGGAATTTGAGTTCCGCTTCCTCTTTACCCTCGTGGGCTTGAGTTCTGGCAGTTCGGCATTTTAGCGACAGTGTTTCATGAGTAAGTTCATTCCCTCCGCATCGGCTTTGCGACAGGTACTAAGCGACGTGCGCCGACAGGGAAAGAAGATCGTGTTCACCAACGGGTGTTTCGATCTGCTCCATCCCGGTCACGTGCATATGCTGACGCAGGCAAAAGCTCTTGGAGATGTGCTGGTCGTCGCCATCAATAGCGATGCGTCAGTGCAACGCTTGAAAGGAGCGACTCGACCGATTCTCAACGAACAGGAGAGAGCGGCGGTGCTCTCGGCGTTAGAGGCCGTGGATTACGTCGTCCTGTTTGCCGAAGACACGCCGCTTGAACTGATTCGGCTTGTACAGCCGGACGTGTTGGTCAAAGGTGGGGATTGGAGTGCCGAGGCGATTGTCGGCGGGAGTGAAGTGAAAGAATGGGGTGGGACGGTCGCGCGGATTCCCTATCAAGTTGGCTTTTCCACGACCGATATTATTGCGCGGGTATTAGCTGCCTACGGGCAAGCGCAGATAAAATAGGGGCGGGTGATCTCGCCTCTGCAACTTGCGGTGGACAAGCCGCTGTGGTAGGACAAATGGCTCTTTGAGGAGGAACTCTATGGCTCGAATCTGTGAAATGTGCAGTAAACGCCCTTCGGTAGGGAACAAGGTCAGCCACGCGAACAACAAAACCAAGCGTCGCTGGCTGCCGAATCTCCAGCGGGTCCGGGCAAAAGTGCATGGTGCCGTCAAACGGATGCGAGTATGCACCAGTTGCATTCGCTCGGGCTGGGTGCAAAAAGCCGCCTAGTGAGGGCCTTAGAGCCGAACTGAGTCGAACATTGGGAGATGGCAATGCCCTGCCAATTGGCAAAGACTGACAGCGAGGTTCTCGCTTGCTATCCAGTCATGTCACAGCTGCGCTCCCACATCGCCGAGCGAGAATTTGTGGCTCGTGTGAGGAGCCAAGAGCGTGGTGGTTATCAACTCGGATTTTTGGAAGAGGCCGGAGTCATTCGCGCAGTCACCGGCTTCCGTTTTGGTGAATCGCTAGCTTGGGGAAAGTATCTGTACGTGGAAGACTTGGTCTCACTAGGCACGGCGCGTTCTCAAGGGTACGGGCAGGAGTTATTCACATGGCCCGCCGAGTTGGCTCGGGAGAAGGAGTGTGAGGCGATTCATTTGGACTCCGGAGTCCAGGATTTTGCGGCCCATCGGTTCTATCTGAGGAATCGCATGGTCATCGCCAGCCATCATTTCAAGTTGCCAGTGGGGCAGGGCTAGCTAGACCTGTGGGCCAGACTCGACATCGCTGAATCCCAGTAGCGAAGAACAAGCTCCCGAGCCTCTGATTACGAATGCATGCGCGATACTTTCATCACGCCGCGTACTTTGCTGAGATTGCGCATCACCTTATCCAAATCGCCGGCCGTTCCGACCATCACCTCAAAAATGTCGCGGGCGCGTTTATCTGGCAAGGTGCGGACATCGGCACTCGATATGTTCAACCCCGCCTCGCTGATCGTCTAGCTCATCGCGGCTAATAACCCTGGGCGATCCTCGCAAAACACCTCAATCTTAATCGGACGCAAGTAATCACTGCCGTGCTCCCAGCTCACATCAATGTGTCGTTGGGGGTCGCTCTCCATGAGGCGATGACATTCGTTAGCATGTACGGTGACGCCTTTTCCCCGCGTGATGACGCCGCGAATCGATTCCCCAGGCAGCGGATTGCAGCAGCGACCGAAGCGAATCAAGACATCGTCCACACCTCCGACTCGCACGGCGCTGCTCGATTCACCGTTGGCTTTGGGTTTGATCTTTTCGAGTTCGGCGGCATCTGCGCTTTGCCCGCGATGTGGGTCTGGAACAGGCGCGAGATGAGGGAGGACTCCTCCGACCGTAATCTGTCCGTAGCCGAGGGCAGCGAAGAGCGTTTCGTCGTCCTTGAAGCCAAAGTGGCTCAGCACAGCTTCGATTTTGTTCTTCTTGCGCAATCCGGCCAAGTCGAGATTATAGCGGGATAATTCCTGTTCCAGCAGGTCGCGGCCGAGGGCGACGCTGCGCTCGCGCTGCTGGGATTTAACCCACTGGCGAATGCGGGCTTTCGCTTTCGAGGTGCTGACGATCTTGAGCCAGTCTTTTCCTGGTGTCTGCTGCCCTGAAGTGATGATCTCGATAGTATCGCCATTTTGCAGTTGGTAACGCAGTGGCACTAAGCGGCCATTGGCGCGCGCTCTGGTGCAATGGTTGCCGACTTCCGAGTGTACGCGGTAAGCAAAATCGATGACGGTCGCACCTTTGGGAAAGCTGTAGAGATCGCCTTTCGGGGTGAAGGCATAGACCTCCTCCGTGAATAAGTCTTCTTTGACTGAGTGGAGGAACTCTTGCGGGTCTTTGACCTGCTGTTGCCACTCCATCATCTCGCGTAGCCAAGCGAAACGTTGGGCTTCTTCTGGCCCGCGCCTCCCTTCTTTGTAACTCCAATGGGCGGCGATGCCTTCTTCGGCAGTGCGGTGCATGTCATGCGTGCGAATCTGTACCTCAATCCGTTCTCCATACGGGCCAATGACCGTCGTATGGAGTGATTGGTAGAGGTTGGCCTTGGGTAGCGCGATATAGTCCTTAAAGCGACCAGGTACCGGACGCCAATGGCTGTGTACGATGCCTAGCGCTTCATAACATTCCCGAACCGAAGCCACCAAAATGCGAAACGCGACCAAGTCATAAATCTGATCGAAAACCAGATTTTGCTTTTCCATTTTTTGGTAAATTGAATAGAAATGCTTTGGTCGTCCATAGATTTCTGCCGAGATGTCTGACTCGCTGAGCTTTTGCTGCAAAATGCCGATCACCTCGG
>SYOC01000373.1 GCA_005804965.1 Pseudomonadota bacterium | reverse complement strand
TTACAGCATGAGACTAGGACAGAGAAGAGCGACAGAAAGATCGCCACGCATTGTGGAATGTATCACCCTGCTGCTGTACCTCGGCGGAACAAGCTTGAATCGACTGGTAAATTTTCCAGTCAGATGAAAGAGCTTGGCTAAAACACCCACTGCGGAACGGTTTTCCATGCCTCCCGCAAGGCCTGATCCAAGACCTTGTAGCTGGGCTCATGGATTGCGACCACGCGCCAGAATTCTTTGCTGTGGTTCATGTGGACCGTATGGCAGAGTTCGTGCACGACCACGTAGCGCACGAGGTCGGGCGCAAGAAACAGTAGCTTTGTGTTGAGCGAGAGATTCCTTTGCGCTGAACAACTGGCCCAACGAGTACGTTGGCTCTTCACCAACAGACCACCAAGTTTCAGGTGATGTTTGGCCGCAAGGTTCTCAGCAAGCGGGAACAACCCTTCGCGCACCTTGACCCGCAGCCAGTTTTTCAACTTCCGAATCACCGCCTCACGGTTGAGATCGAAGCCACTGATAAGTAGCTTTCCGCTGTCAGCTCTTAGCCGTATGCCGGAATGATTCTCTTCGTCCCGATACGTGACAGCCCACGTCTCTCCGAGCGCTACGAGCCTCACTGTTTCGGGAAGATGCTTCGCTGGCTTCGGTTCTAAGAAGCGCCTTGTCTCACCGACGCGCTTCAGCGCGTCTGCGATCCATAGCTTCTTCTGTGTGAGCAGCGCAGGAACTTTTTTCTCGTCATAGCCACACGGCACCACGACGACGAGTCCTTCCTCCCGCGTTACTTTGAGACGGAGGTTCTTCGCCCTGGGGCTGTATCGGAGCTGGTAATCAGGAAGCGTTGCTATCATCGGCTTTGCCCGCAAATCGAGTTTTCTCCAGCAGCCGTATGGCGCGATCTACAAATCCGGTCTTGGGGCCATGGAGGTTCGCGTCATTGAACTGCTGCACGAGAGATATGGTGATGGCGAGATACAGCTCTGATTTTAAGTCGCTCTTCAGATGCCAGTTGGGAAAGCAGATTTTCGCGGCCTCGGCCATGATGGCTTCAGCGATGGCTGCTGCTTGTTCTGCGGTGATGCCGGGGTTCATTTCTCTCGCGACATGGGCAAGGGATTGGCCAACAGGCATCTTGCCTTCATTGATGAGATCGACGACTTCACCGGCCAGCTTCTCCAAAGCAGCAATGAGGGCCACCCCCTGCAAGGCACCGTTCCGTTTCGCGTCGATGATGCGCTTGAGCTTCTCGCTCAGCGGCTCAGCCTGTGGGTCTTCATCCACACGAATTTTCAGCTCTGCCGCTAGCATTGCCTCAATGTCGAGCGCTTTAGCGTCGGGTTCAATGTCATCCAGTTTCGTGAGGTAGTGCTCGTCGAGGACGTAGGTCGGGAACTCGGTCTTGATCTGGTCCACGTCAACATGCTCACGAATGAGATCGCGGGTCTTGGCTCCGTCCTCGGCTGCCGTCTCGAACTTCTCCAGCGGATAGAACTTCTTCCGATACACCATGTAGAGCTTGCTCAGCCACACATAGTCAGCGCGGTATGGCATCAGAAAGTCGTCCGGCTCCAGCAGTTCGTAGAGCTGGCGAATCTTTCCGTAGCCGTTCTCGAATTTGTCGCGAGCAGGCTCGCTATTGTTGAAGAACGCCAGAATGCGCATCAACGAGGAATGCGAACCGCTGCGCTCGTGGTCCTTGAGCACGTCGAGCACGGTTTCCAGATGTAGCTTGAACTCCTCGCGCACCAGTTGCAGCGGAAAGACGACTTCGCCGAGTTCGGACTTCTCGTAGCGCAACGCTTCGTTGAGATAACTGAAAACGCCCCAGAAGTCGCGGATGACACCTTCCTTCTTTAGCTCGTTATAGGGGCGGTTCACCCTCGCGATGGCCTGAAGCAGCGTATGATTCTTCAGCCCCTTATCCAGATACATCGTCTGGACGATGGGCGCATCGAAGCCCGTCAGTAGCATGTCGCAGACGATGATGATCTCGGCCTGCCGCCAACGCTGTTCTTCCTTGCGCTGATCCTCTGGCTTGTCAGAGGGCAGCTTGCGAAATTCACGAATGGCTTTCGCCCTTGTCTCCTTCGGCAGGTCAAGGTCTTTGACCATCTGCGGAATCTTGTCGTCCCGCTTGTTCACGTCGGAGAAGATGGCGATACTCGCCTCCGATCCGAGCAAGGCATCGAGTGCTACTTTGTAGAGCGCTACGGTCTCTTTGTCGTAGCAGACCAGCATGGCCTTGAAGCGGTTCGGGCGGACGTGCTGCACGAAATGCTCGGCCACTTCGGTGGCAATGTCGGTGATACGCTGCGGCAACTTCACCATCACGTCGATGATGGCACTTTCTTTCTTGAGCTGTTCCCGCTCGCCTTCGGGCAGGTGGGCAAAGGTCTTCTCGAACTTCTCGTCCAGTTCCTTGCCCCACAGCTTCCAGTTGCGCGGGCTGGGTTCCCACATCAGGCGTAGCGTTGCGCCGTCGCGGATCGAGTCGGCGATGGTATAGCGCGGCTCCACGTAACGCTCAAAACGGGTAAGTCCGGTGTCGTCGGTGGACAGTTCGCGACCAAAGGCTCGGGGGGTGTTCCGGTCACCCAACTCAATAGGCGTTCCTGTAAAACCGAAGAGTGAGGCTTCTCTGAGCACGAAACGCATGGCCGTGCCAAGATCACCTTCTTGGGTGCGGTGGGCTTCGTCCACCAGCACGATCACGTTGCGCCGATCCACCTGGAAGTCCCCGGGCTGGAACTTCTGCATGATGCTCACAATGATGCCCCGGTAGCCTTCGCGCAGCTTCGCCAGCAAATCCACGCGGCTGGTGGTGACGTGGCAGTTCTCCGTGTTGGTGCGGAAGAATTGGCCGCTGATCTGATCTTCCAGTTGGTCGCGGTCCACAATAATGAGGATCGTCGGTTGACTGAGCGCAGGGTGAAACCACATCTTCCGCGCGGCGAAGAGCATGGTGAGGCTTTTGCCTGAGCCCTGCGTGTGCCAGACGAGGCCACGCCGCCAGCCGCGCGGCTTGTCTATCTCCAACGCACGCTTCACCAGTTCATTAGCGCCGCCGAACTGTTGCCAACGGGCCACTTTTTTGACGCGCTGGCCCTGTTCGATATCGAATACGATGAAGTTGCGCAGGAGGTCGAGCAAGTTGGCACGGTCGCACAGGCCGTAGATGCCGCTTTTCAGCTCGTTGTCGGCTTCGATGTGGCTATGCGGGTTCGGGCTGCGCCAAGTCTGCCAATGGTGGAACTTCACGCCGGGCACGCCGTAGCGCAAGGTGATTTCGTTCACGGCCACGCAGAACGCGTTCGAGTGATACAGTTGCGCCGCCTCGCGCAGGTAGCGCCCGCACTGCTTCGCGCCTTCCGTCCAGTCGTTGTGCCAATCGCGGGCCGTTGTCTTCGCTTCGATATTTACCAACGGGATACCGTTGACGAAGAGCAGCACGTCCGTGCGAATGCGGTGATCGCCGCCATCTACCCAGAACTGATTGGTGGCAAGGAAATCGTTGTTTTCGAGGTTGTCGTAGTCCATCAGCCGAATGGGCTGCGCGTTCTCATCAGCGCTGAACTTGTAGGTCTGCTCGTTGCGCATCCACGCGATCCATTCCGCGTTGTCGCGGAGGCCACGCAGCTTAGTCACGATGGCTTCGGCCCGCGCATCGTCGGTGATGACGCCGGGGTTCAGGTCCTTGAGCTTCCGCCGCAAGAGAGGCAGCAGTAGTACCTCCACCTCATCTGTGCGGTAGCGCTCGGCCACTAATCCCTGATCCTCGAAGCGCCAGCCCAGTTCCTGCGTCTTCAACCATTCGATGATTGGGTGCTCGACAGTGTTTTCCTCGTTCCAGCGTTGCGTGGATGCAGGCATAAGGTCAGGCTTTCAAGCGAATCTTGCCGGTGAGGAGGTTTTGCAGCAGTGACTGTTTCACGCGGCGGGCGGCGAGGAGCTGGTTTCCGAGAGCCAACAACAGCCCCTCTTGTGAATCAAAAATAGCGGCGATGTCCTTTTGTTCGCCCGCGTCTGATGGAACAGCCAGCTTCATGCGGCTGATAGAGCGTTGTCCAATCTTCCAAAGGCCACTGCCCGTGACGGCATAGGATTGGAGCCGCCTGAGAAAGGGCGGCGACTGCCAAAGATATTTCATGAACTCGGGCAGTGCCTTGGAGTGGTCAAACCGAAGGCGAATCAACAAATCCGAAAACACCAACCCCGCCTGTGGCTCCTCAACCAACAGGCCGCCAATGGCGACAAAGTCGCGGTTGCCGTTCCCTCTGAGGACAAAGAAGTCCCCTTGATTCACGGCAAAGGTAGCAGCGACCTTCTCAGACAACTCGATGTAGGAAATCCTCGACTGGTCACACCGACCATTGCGGATGGAGGAGACATTCAGGGTGGGAAAACCGGGAGGTTCTTGCCGAGCAGCGTCGGGTGAAGTTCCATTTCCGACAGGTTCGATGAGGATCGCGCGAATGGAAGTTTCGAGCCAACCAGCAGGAGCTAGCCCCCAGCGGCATGTCTGGGGCGTTCCGTTCCGTCCAGGGATACCCTCAACGAAGATGGCTTGCAGCAGCGCCTTCTTTACCCGCTCCGCCTTGCGAAGCTGCTCTTCGAGGGCACGGACGTGGTTGTCTGCCGCCTTTAGCGTTTCGGCGATGCGCAACTGCTCTTCGAGGGTCTGGGGGATGGAAACCCACATCCATTTCTTGAACGTCTCTTCGGTAACGCGCAGCCGTCCTGTCGAACCCTCCATGCGTGAGACTGCCCGAGAGTGGATGTCTGGAGAAATGGCCAGTGAATAGACGAAGAACGGATCGAATCCTGCTCTTGGCGACAGGACGATGAACTCCGTCGATCCAGCGCCATTGTCTGCGGGGAGCCGATCAATAAGTGCAACCTTTCCATTCTCAGCGCAGGGCGTGATTTTCGCAAATAGCGTGTCGTTCAAAGCAAAGCGACTGAGCGAACCTTCAAAAGGCCGAGTGTCATACTCAATGATGCCGCCAAAGTCTTCCTTCACCGCCGCCATCTCAAGAAATGGATATTCGCGGCCACGTTCCATCGAATATGGGCGATTCACTTCGACCACTTCGCCAAAGGGGCACTTCTGCCAGTCAGTTGGTGCGTTAGGGTGGCAATCAACTCTTCCACGCGGGACTTCTCTTGTGATGAGAGTATGCATGTTAGGATAGCTTCAGAAGGCTACGAAATTTCTCGTTTGCGGCCCGTGAACTGGCGTCTGCATCGGCAAGCTCTGTAAGCGCCACCCTCAAATCAATCTCCTCCTCCGGCTCAAAAGCATCCACGTAGCGCGGCAGGTTGAGATTGAATTCGTTCTCCTCAACCTCGCCTTGCTCGGCGACGACGAAGTATCGGCAGGCCTCGTCGGGGTCGGCGCAGATGCGTTGCAGGTCGGCGATGGCTTCCTGCACTTCCATGGTCTCACGGTCAGCGCGGCGGTTGATCTCGGCAATACGTTCGTCGCGCTCCTTCTCCAGCTTCTCCAGTATTTTGATCTGGGTCTTCACGATCTTGAGTCGAGCCTTGGCCTCGTCTTTGATCTCTTTGGTCAGCGCTTTGAGCTTGGCTTTGTCGAGTTTCGGGTCGGCCAATCTGCCCCAAATTGGATGGGTGGCATCGCGTTTTTCCTGCCAGACTGTGAAGCCTTCCGGCAAAAGGCTCTCGGCTTCTTCCCGCAGCACGGGCAGCGCGGCAATCACGGCATCGTAGGCGTCGCTGATCTCTTGCAGCGCGTGCGCCCGGTCATGAGCGATCTCATTGAGGATGGCTTGGCCTTCGGTGGGAAGGATTTCCAGCGCTTTAGCCGTGTTGCCAAACGCCCGCCACGGCAGGAGGATGCGGAGGCAGTCGGAACGGCGCAGGAGGCATTGCGGGTTGGCGTGTTGGTAGTGGCGGCTGGCCCAGATCATCAGGACACGGTCCTTGCGAGCGGCAGGTTTGCGCTTGTTCAGGATGGCAAGGCAGGCGGGGACGTTGTTACCGTAGAAGATGCCAGAGGGTAGCACGATGACAGCCTCGATGAGATCATCTCGCAGGAAGCCGGAGCGGATGAGATATTCGTCGTCGGCTTTCTTGTTCCGCCCGTCCTCCTCCTCCGTCAGCTTGGGCTGGCCGCGAAACAAGATGCCCTGGGACATAACGACGATGGCCTTGCCGTCGGGCTTGAGGGATTTCGCAATGTGCTGCATCCAGGCGTAGTCGCCATTTTCTGCTGGGGGCATGCCGTAAACGAAGCGGTCGAAGGGGTCGCCATCGATGAAATTGTCCGCGCCCCAATCCTTGAGTGAGAACGGCGGGTTCATGACCACACGGTCGAACTGCTTGATCTTGCCGTCGCTGGTTTTGTGTTTCGGGTCGCGCAAGCTGTCGCCGTGGGCGGGGTGCCAGGAGTTTACGCCATGCAGAATGAGGTTGATGCGGGAGATGTTGTATGTGGCGAGGTTGCTCTCTTGGGCATAGAGGAAAAGGCGGTTCGGGTCCTTCTGGTGACGGCGCAGGTATTCCCGGCACTGGAGCAGAAGGGAGGCAGAGCCGCTCGACCAGTCGCAAATCTCGTGCTGCTCGTCCGGCTCAACGATCTCCGATATGAGGTAGGAAACTTCTTTCGGCGTATAGAACTCGCCGGAGCTTTTGCCGGCTTTGCTGGCGAAGGTGCGGATTAGATACTCGTAGGCATCGCCGAAGAGATCATCCGGCACATGGGCGCGGTCGAACTTATGGCTGGCGAAGTGGTTCGTAAGGTTCACCAACTTGTCGCGTGGCAGCTCGTCGGTCTTGTTGAAATCAATCTTGCTGGTGAGGATGCCATCGAATTTCGGTGCATTGGCCCGCTCGATAG
Organism: Pseudomonadota bacterium; assembly: GCA_005804965.1. Taxonomy (GTDB): domain Bacteria; phylum Desulfobacterota; class Binatia; order Bin18; family Bin18; genus SYOC01. The sequence continues at coordinate 1,982 of SYOC01000373.1, read as the reverse complement.
CGAGCATGGCGTCATTGAGCGACTGGCCGAGCTGTAATGAAGTGACTTTCTTTTCCACTGTCCCGACGGTAACAGCCGCCCAGATGGAATCTGGCGGCACCACGAAGGGCAGGGATTTCTTCTGCATGGCCGGGTCGTTGGCCAATTCATCGCCGACCTTTTTCGCCAGATTGCGCACAGCCTCCTCGAACACATCGCTGATGCGCTTAAAGAAAAGCAGGGCGAAGACATAGCCGCGAAATTCGGAATGATCGACATTACCGCGCAGAATGTCGGCGGCTTTTTCGAGAAAAGCGTCCAGTTCCGCCTGGGTCATGCGACGGAGAGGGATGGAGATGGCAGGTGTTTCGTCAGACATGAATTTCAGTTCCAGAGAGGACTGGATTGGCGTTAGGCGCAGGTTTGCCCTCGCGGCTGTTCATTGCTCCTGCCCCTGTTTCTCGGCGCGATACCGTTCCATACGGACCTGTCGATACTGCTCTTGGTGACGTTGATAGTTGGCTTTCTGACGGCACGGCTGACTACAGTAGCGGCGGATACGCGCACCCCAGAAGCGTTTCTGACAGACGGGACAGACCTGTTCTACCTGTGTCACCACCCGCGTGAAGCTGGTTTTCTGCACGTGCTGTGTGACCTGTCGTTCTTTGTGGGTTGCCATGGGGCTGTTTATACACTGCTTTTACACGCATTGACAATATGTCAGAACGTATTATATAAATATATAAACATCACCACTATCCAGAGAGGAGGAGTTCAATATGGCCGTCAAAGTCAAACAGCATAAAGGCGCATGGTGGGTCTTTATCGACCACCACGGCAAGCGCAAAGCTAAGCGCATTGGTACCAGCAAGCGAGCAGCCGACCAAGTCGCCGAGAAGATTCAAGCCAAGATTGCGCTCGGACAATTCGAGATCAAGGACGAATACCAGCCCCAGGTACCCCTCTTTTCCGAGTATGCAACGCGGTGGCTGGAAACCTATGCCAAGGTCCACCTAAAGCCGGGCACTTGGCGTCGGTACAGCAACGATATTAGACTGCACCTCACCCCCACCTTCGGACACAAACGCCTCGACACCATCACCCGGCAAGACATCCGCGACCTCATTGCCATAAAACGAGAGACAGGACTCGCCTGGAATAGTGTCAGGAATTTTATTTGCCCACTGCGTGAGATGTTCAACCATGCCCTTGATGATGGCGTGCTCGCGGTGAGCCCGGCGACCCGTCTTGGGAAGCTGAACAAGAAGCCAGCGGATCGCCAGCAAGACTTGCACCCCCTCACCCGGGAGGAACTCCGCTTGTACTTGGAGACCATGCGGCAGCATTTCCCGAAGGAGTACCCTTTCTTCTTGACTTTGGCACGGACGGGACTCCGACGCGGGGAAGCCCTGGCGCTCCAGTGGGAAGACATCGACTGGCACGGGCGCTTCGTGGAAGTGCGGCATACCTATTGCCACGCCAGCCGACGCCTCCTCTCTCCCAAGAACGGGAAAACGCGCCGCGTGGACATGAGCCAGCAGCTCACCGATACACTCAGGGCACTGCTCATTGAACGGAAGAAAGAGACCTTACAAAAAGGCTGGGGCGAAGTACCATCGTGGGTGTTCACCAGTGAGACTGGCACGATGATCGACGGCGATAACATCCGGCGACGGGTGCATTGCAAGGCCCTGGAAAAGGCCGGACTCCGCTATGTCCGTCTGCATGACCTCCGCCACACCTTTGCTTCGCTTCTCATCCAGCAAGGGGAATCCCTCGCTTATGTGAAGGAACAACTCGGCCATTACAGCATTCAAATCACCGTCGATACCTACGGGCATCTGGTTCCCGGTGGCAATCGCCAAGCCGTAGATCGCCTCGACGACCCGCAAGACCCCGCCTTTCCAGCAACCATCCGCAACCCAGCCGCAACCACCCCTCTGAACGCCGTTTTACCAATTCGTGTAAGTGCCTGAAAAGATTGGTAGCGACGGGCGGAATCG
>SYOC01000372.1 GCA_005804965.1 Pseudomonadota bacterium | reverse complement strand
GCAGATCATTCAGACCATTGCCCCTGAGTGCGAGCAGTTAACCGTGTTTCAGCGCACCGCCAATTGGTGTACCCCTCTGCGCAACCGCCCGATTACGGCAGAGGAGCAAGAGACGCTCAAAGCACAGGCCCATGAGATTTTCGCCCAGTGCAAACGCACCTGGGCCGGGTTTATTCACGACCCAGACCCGCGCACCGCAATGACAGTGCCCAAAGAGGAGCGCTGGGCGCGCTATCAGGCGCTGTACGACCGTGGCGGGTTCTCGTTGTGGCTGGGCAATTTCAGTGACTCTTTTATGTCACAGGAAGCAGCGGACGAGGTCGCCGAGTTCCTCGCCAACAAGATCCGCGAGCGCGTCACTGATCCAGTGGTGGCTGAAAAACTGATTCCGAAACACACCTTCGGCACCAAGCGCTGTCCTGGCGAGAAGAATTACTACGAAACCTTCAACCGTGCCAATGTCAGCTTGGTTGACCTGCATGCGACGCCGATCACCAAGATTACCTCGACCGGCATCCAAACGGGCAACGAGGCGCATGATCTCGATGTGATTATCTACGCCACCGGCTTTCATAGCATTACTGGCGAGCTGCTGCGTCTGGATATTCGCGGCCAGCACGGGCGCACCTTGCAAGAGCATTGGGCCGACGGCCCTCGCACCACCCTGGGCGTGCAGTTCTCGGGCTTCCCGAACCTGTGGGCCATCATGGGGCCGCACAATCCCGCGCTGTTTTGCAATATCACGCGCTGCGTTGAGACCAACGTGGAATGGATCGTCGAGAGCATTCGCTACCTGCGCGAACACGGGTTCGAGACCATGACGGCTACCCCCGAGGCCGAAGAAGCATGGACGAAGCGCTGCTATGACTCAGCTCAAGGGTTGCTCATCAATGAGATGCGAGATTCGTGGTTTTTCGGCAGCACCAATCCCGAGAACGTGCGGGGCCGCTTCCTCATGTTTGCCGGTGGGGTGCCGCTCTACCGCCAGATTTTTGCCGAGGTGGCCGCGAAAGGGTATGAAGGCTTTGAGCTGCGCTAAACCAGACAGCGAGATTCCTTGCTGCGCTCAGGGTGACAGATGCCCCACTCTCCGTTATACCTACGAGGGAGGCCGATTTGGAACGGATCCTCAATACAATAATGCAGGCCAGTCTAGGCAATTAAGCGAGGCGGCTGAGCAGTGGAAGAAAGGAGCAGTACAGTATGGCAAACAGTATCATCAACCAACCCATCATCTCGTCGGATTCTCACATTATGGAACCGCCGGATACCTACACAGCGCGGATCGATAAGAAGTACAAGGACAATGCGCCGCACGTGGTGTGGACAGAGAAAAGTGGCGACACTTACGTGATTGACGGGATGACGCAGACGATCCCCATGGGACTCGTTGCAGCAGCGGGCGTGTCCGCCGAAGGTCTAGCAACCTCAGCCCGATTCGCGAAGTTCGCAGATCTCCATCGCGGCGGATGGGACCCTGAAGCACGCATGGCCGACCAGGATCGGGACGGCGTAGACGCTGAGGTCATTTATCCCAGTGTCGGCATGGTCCTGTGCAACCATCCGGACGGCGACTACAAGAAGGCCTGCTTTGACGCCTATAATCTGTGGATCGCGGAGTATTGCAACGCTCATCCAGATCGGCTGTTAGGACTCGGGCAGACCGCCATGCGAACCCCGGCGGAAGGGATTAAGGACCTCGAGAAGATGAAGGCGATGGGCTTGCGCGGGGTGATGATGCCTGGCTTCCCGATGCAAGAAGACTACGACAGCCCGATCTATGGTGAATTCTTCGAGGCGGCCATTTCGCTGAAGATGCCGCTGAGTTTCCATATTCTGACCTCGCGCGAAGGCATCGCGATCTCCCCCCGTGGGCCAAGGATCAATTCCTTCTTGTCGATCATCCGTGGCAATCAGGACATCATGGGGATGTTCATCTTCGGTGGAGTGTTCGAGCGCCATCCCAATCTCAAGATTGCTTGCGTCGAGGCCGACGCTGGTTGGGTGCCGCATTTCATGTACCGCATGGACCATGCCTATGATCGCCATCGTTATTGGCTTACGACCAGCAAATTGTCGAAGAAACCGAGCGAGTATTTCAGCGAGCATATCTACATGACCTTCCAGGATGACTGGGTCGCGTTCAAGAGCGCGAACATGCTGAATCCGCGCCGCCTGATGTGGGCGAATGATTTCCCACACAGCGATGCGACCTGGCCAAACTCGCAGGAACTGCTCCGCGAGCACACCCAGTCGCTCACTGACGAACAGAAAAACTGGGTTCTCCACGATAACGTCGCAGATTTTTATGGGATGACGCTCTAGCAATACAGTGAGGTGTGACCTCCCGTCACACCTCGATTTGCAATCGTCAGGGCGGACAGCCGTTCGCCCTGACACAGAGACGTGTCAGTCATCCGAATCTTCAAGCGTCCTGCCCCGCCCACAACACCTCATGGAAAAATGTAGCGACTGACACAAAAGGGAGGCGTGTATGCCAACAATCACAGCCAATCAATGTGAGATGTTCTATGAGGTCGATGACTTCACCGATCCGTGGGTCAAAGACACGGAGACGGTGTGGTTACAACATGGCGTCGGGCGCAGCACCAAATTCTGGTATCACTGGGTGCCGGCGTTGGCCCGACAGTATCGCGTGCTGCGACGGGATATGCGCGGGCATGGGCAGTCCACTGACCCTGGGCCAGAGCACAAATGGTCGCTCGATGAGTTGGTCACCGATATGCGCGAGTTCATGGACGCCATGGGCTCGCAACAAGTGCATTACTTAGGGGAATCGATCGGTGGGATTCTCGGGATCATCTTTGCGACCCGGTGGCCGGAGCGGTTCAAAAGCCTCACGATTTGCAATTCGCCGACCTCGATTCGTCCAGCTGGCACCAAAGCAATGGGTGGGCGATACGAGAGCGCAGCGGAGGCGCTAGCGGCTGGGGGATCAAAAGGCTGGGGCCGCATCATGGTCGAACAGCGCGTGCTGAGTGGCAAAAGCCCTGAGCATATTGAGTGGGTCGTCAACGAGTGGGGCAAGACCCCAGCGCATGTCCTGAAAGGTATTGGACACACGCTGGATGGTGCCGATACGACGCCGTTGCTGTCTCAGGTCAAAGTGCCGACCTTGATTTTAGCGCCCACCCACAGTCCGCTGACGCCTTTAAGCGACCAGCTCTCGATGCGAACGTTGATTCCGGATGCCCGCATGACCGTCATTGAAGGGCCAAGTCACGAAACGTATGTCGACGAGCCTGAAGAGTGCATCACTGCATTTCTGAAGTTTATCCGGTCGGTGGAGTGAAACAGGAGTCAGTCGGAGAGCAACGGGCATGGGGCTGGATTCTGCTGCGGCCCACGCGGGACCGGCAAAAGCGCGTGGACCGTTTTCCGCAGGCGCATCTCACACCGCCATGCTCTTGAGTCCGCGCACCAGCGCGTCTGCTTCGATGTACTTCCGGGGGATTGCCACCTTGACGTTCTTGGCGCAGTACAAGCACGTGACCGCGACCTCGCCTGAGCCTTCGACTTCAGGCCGCGCCAGGGGAAAGCGCACGTGAAACGGTTTCTGACAGTGAACGCAGGTGACTTTGAAGGTTTTCTCCTGTCCGGCCATGTCTGTTTACCTCGTGAGGGGATAAAGCGCTGAGAGGATACCGGCGATGAAGAACACCGCGCCGGTCATGAGCCAATGATATTTCCAATAACGCACTTGCACGAAAGCGTCTTTCCATGACGCTGGTTCAGCCTGTCCGGTTTCGTAATGACGGGGAAGCAAGACCAATATCAGCGCCACAATGCTCAACGACCAGCAGATAAACGGCACAAACCAGAACAGCTCGGACACGGTCTTATCGCCACGGGCGAGTTTGATCGCCGCCAGAAACAAGCCGGAGGTGGTCGCCGTCGCGCCAACGAGAAACTTGGCTACGTCCTCGATGCGCGGAATGCTTTCCACTAGCTCTTTGTACGAGCGTTCATGGAAATACTGTTCTTCCTCGCTTAACGGACTCGATGATAGTTCTTCGATCTGTTCGTCGTCGTTGGGCATGGGACGTATTCTCCTGAGGCTGACTGGTTCTTCTGGCTTTCGGATTGGGTGGGTACGTCATTCCAGGCGAGCAGAGCGAGACCCGGAATCCAGGAAGAAAATCTAGATTCCCGCTGGAGTTTATCCTGAGCTTGCCGAAGGGCAGGAATAACGGACTAGTGTCGTGTCTCATAAATTTGAAAGCAGTATGTTCGTTTTTGGACTGCGGCGGCTGTGACGCCGCTTTGGCTGGACGAGGCGCAGCGTACCAAGTGTGGCTGCGGTCAGCCAAAGCGCCGCCGTTGGCGGCGCACTCCAAAGGAAGCAGCGACTCTTCTCTACATCCTGCTAACGAACTCATGAGACACGGTACTAGGACTACCTTTACGTTCTCTGCCCACCTGCCAAGCACCCAGATGAACAAACGGACATCTAGTATCTTTCCTGCTTCACCCTTGCACCCTCCGCAACTCCTCTTCCAGTTCCTCCACCCCTGGAAACCCAGCCTGTTTGCCCGCGTCGATGGCCAGCGTGAGCAATTGCGCCGCCTGTGCTTTATCTCCTGCTTGCGCCAACAACGTTCCCAGCGTCCCCGCCACATGAAAAATCCCTTGGGCATTGCGCGTGTCCAGCGCCAACGAGAGCGCCTCCGACCAGAGCGTAAAAGCCCGCTCTCCATCCTGGGCTTGTAAGGCGATAGACGCCATGTTGTGTAGCGTCGCGATCATGCCCGCCTTGTCGCCAATGGCGCGGCGGATCTGGAGACTCTCCTCCAGATACCGCAGGGCCGTGTCGTAGTCGCCCCGCGCGTCATAGATTTGGCTCAGGTTATTGAGGGTCGTGCCTTCATCTTCTTTGCTTGGCGCTAACGGGAGGGCATGCTCGAACGCTGTTAATGCTGTAGCGGGAAATCCCAGCGTCAGTTGGCACATACCGTAACGATTCAGCGCCCACCAGGGCGGTGGCGGTGTTTCGCGCTGGACAATTTCCGCCGCTAGCGCACTGGCTGCAGCGTAGTTGCTGATGCGGTAATAGAAGTTGCAAACGTCTTCGGCCAACGCGTCGGCTTCTTCGTGATCTCCAGCCTGACGGAGATGATAAATCGCTTCAATGTCGTCGCCCCATCGTTTTGACAGATACTGCCCTTGGAAACGGTGATAGTGCCCGATGGCGCGATGCAGCGATTGTCGTTCCGTGGGGCTAAACTCGCCGTCGCCGAGCAAATCTTTCACAATCGGCGGGACCAGGAAGTAGTCCAACTCCACCTCACGATCCTGTACCGGCTCCAACAACGCATACGCGACCAGTCGTTCGCGATTGGCTTCGGCTTGTTCTGGTTGCGATTCCAAGGCCAGCAGTCCGTCAGTGTTGACCGGGACACGCGGCAGACAGGCGGCGCGTAACAGATGATCTTGCGCGGGCGTGAGTTGGCGTCGCAGCTCCGCGAACAAGAGATTCTGGCGCATCGCCTCGCGCACCACCTCGACCATTGCTTCCGGTGTATCCGGCGGCGCTTGCAGCTTCGCGAGTTCCGCCACAACGGCTTCTCCAGTCGGTTGCTGATGCGTGAACAAGTGCGCCGTCCATTCGATGGCCCGGTGATTGCCGCCGAGCGTGTTGTACACCCAACGTTTCTTATCCGCGCCCATGTCATGCGGCCATTGCAGTCGGTTCATTCGCAGCAATATGTCGCCGTAAGGAGCGTCGGGGATGGCACAGTAGTGGACGTGTCGCGGTAAGGCGGGAAAGCGGTAGCGTCCGGTCAGCAGCACCCGTGTCGGTGCGGGTAGGCCACACACGGTGCGGACGAACCACTGACTGTCCTCATGACCAGGAGCGATCTCCAGCGTCGCCAACTCTTGCAGGCTTTCCAGGTTATCGAGCACGAACGCGCACGGGCGTGGGCGGGAAGCCAGCGAGGTCAACAACAACCGAATCTGCTCGCGCCGATCGAGTTCTTTGCCGAGACGTTCTGACAAGATTGGGTCGTCCGCGTCAGCGAACGCGGCTTCACGCAGCGGTTCGTAGAGCGTATCGAGGTGAAACGGCGCCTGAAACCCGAACGCCCTGGCGTTGGGCTGTCGCTCTTGCAGCAGGCGCACGAACAACGCCGCTAACGTCGTCTTGCCCATGCCGCCAGGACCGGTCAACATCAACCCGCGCGTGTCGCCATCGAGAAACGGACGTAGATGCTGACGCAATAACGAGCGTCGCCCGACGAAGGCGCTGCGAGTGGGTAAGGCGATCGTGCCGTCGCCAGCGAGCGTGAGAGGTAGCGGTGGGTGGGGCTGAGGAATAACGGACGTGCGTACAGCGACCAGCGGACCATCGGCTGTGCGGTCGAGCAACACCGGCAAGGTCCACTGCGCATACACATCACCGCTGACCTCACCTTTGCCAAGAGTTCCGTTGTCACTGAGCCAGACGCCTTCAGCGACTTTATCTCGCGCCAACGTGACCGCTCGGCCCACGGATTCGCCTTGCGCCAAGCGACGGAACAACTCGGCGCTGAACGCCGACGCCGCGCCATCAATGACAGACAAGCGCATACCCAACACCCGCTCGAAGCCTTGGTCATGCAGCTGCTTGGCCACAGTGGTGATGGATTCCGCGCTCTCTTCCGCCTTGGCGCTCCGGCAAGCGGAGAGCAGCACCAGCCCGGGATACTGCTGCTGTGGGACTTTGCTCAGCTCCTGTGCCAGCATGCTGCCTGCAATCGCGGCGCTGCGTCCGGTCTGTTGATCTTCAAAGAGGAGTCCCCATTCCGATTTGCCGTGTTCATCACGCGCTGGCGCGCCGTGCATACTCATGATGACGGCATGGTACTGTTGCTCCTCCAGACGGTTCATCAAAGTTTGCACGCAACCATCCTCGGCCACGTCGATGATGAGATCACCTTTCGACCAGGGACGGTCCAGGGCGGTGAACAACAGCTCCTCTTCTTTTTCAAAGTCCAAACGCCCACGTTCTGGCGGCAGATCTTCCGGCGAGGAGATAAACAGCAACAGGCGAAACGGTCTCGGCAACAGCGTGGGGGCGTGTTGGCCGCTGCCCTTGAAGCGGCGCACGATGACACACGACTGATGGCGTCCCACAAAGCCGAGTTGTGGATGTTGGTGATAGAGCAATTCCCAGGGGAGCTGGTGCAAGGTTGCGTCGGTGATGGTGAGGCGCACCGAAGTTTTGTCGTCGAGCGCACGGTCAATAGCAGTCAACAAGGCATCGGGTTGCAGTCCTGACGCCTCCCACAGCCGCGCACCCAACTGTTCGAGCACGCCGGTTTGGGCAATTGGTTGGTTATTTTCGAGCAGGCGGTCCAACTGCTCGGCTTGGCGAGCGAGCGCCTTGAGCTGTGTGACATCGAGCTGAGGTGAGATAAGAATTTCGTGTGGCATCCTACCTTTTTCTCCGGCATCTGAGCTTCTCCGTAAACCTCGCTGGGGTGCAGGACTCTGTCAAGGCGTACCAAAAAAGTGCCTGGCTACGCTCAGAGCGCTCACGGATGAACGGCCTGCGCCGCTTGGCCGAGCAGATGCAGCGTGCGGTCAAGCGAAGCACTATGGTTGGCACCAGCAGGCACGGGAGTCGCAAGAATTTCCGTGGCACCCCAGGCCAGGAGTTCTTGCAGGCGTTCGGCGACCCGCGCCTCGTTTCCCCACAGGACGGTGGCGTCAATCATTCTGTCGCTCCAGGTCCCGTTTTTCGCCTCGGGAAAGCCGGCAGCAACGAACATGTTCTGATAAAATGGCAGCCGCGGGTTCATGATCTGCTCCCGCACTGCGGCATACACTTCGGCGGCGTTGTCATGCACGCAGACCGGGGCATGGGCAATCAACGGCGGCACCGGACGACCGGCACGTTCGGCACCGACGCGCATGGCGGGCAGTGCGACATCTCGTAAGTATGGCCCAGGACACACCCAACTGATGGCACCGTCGGCTTCCTCTCCGCACAGTTCAAAAGAATCTCGTTGCAGTGCTGAGGCCATAACCGGCACGTCGAGAGGTTGAGCAATTTTGTCGTGCGCTTTGTAGTAAGCGCCATCAAAATCCACCCGGCCCTGCTGGAGCAATGCTTTGCAGATGCGCAGATACTCGCGTAGATGCCCCAGCGGGGCTTTGAAGGGTATGCCCATGGCCTCCATGAGCGGGCGGTGGCTGGGACCAACGCCGAGGCGAAAACGCCCGGGGGCGAGCTGGGCAATCACCTGGGTTTGCTGCACCACAACAAGCGGATGGCGCGGATAGGTCGGGACGATGGACGTCCCCAGCTTGATACGCTGCGTCCGCACCGCCGCCGCAGCAAAGGTCGTCAGATTATCCGGGCGCGCCATACCTGTGGTCATCCAGGCAGCTGGAATGCCCAACTGTTCTGCGCGTTCGATCATAGCCAGCGCTCCCTGTGCTGTTTCGCTGGGTACTGCCACACCAATCAGTTGTTGGCTCATGAGGGTCCTCACTTTCTGCTTATTCGATACTTTTGCTCTTGTCGTGAATGCGCCACAACGACGCAAGGTGGGAACGTGTCAGCTCACACGCTCGAAGTCTTCCCGAATAGTGCCGCAACCCCTATATAGGGAGAAAGGGAAGGAGGATCAACATGAACATTACTGGGATGATGCATGTCAATATCAATTGCAGCGATTATGAACGGTCTCGCGAGTTTTACGAGTTTCTCGGATTCAAAGTCCTGTGGGAAGTGCCCACCCGCAATACGCCGGAAGTGGCGGCAGCCGTCGGCATGCCACCCTACGAGGTTCGGGGAGCGCTGCTGCAATTGGTCGGGTCGCCGGCAACGCCGCTCATCGATCTGTTAGAGTGGAAAGAGCCTCGTGATAATGAAGCACCCTATCCACATCTGTATCACCTGGGGATCGCTCGGATTGCCTTGCTCACTTCGAATATGGAGGCGGATGTACAAGCGTTGAAAGCCCGAGGGGTAGAGTTTCTCTCGGAGCCGGTGTTATTGAGTCCCCCAGATGCGCCGCCAGCCCGGTTTGTGTGCTTCAAGGATCCGGACGGCACCGTATTGGAATTGGTAGCCATGAACCCGCCCAAGCCATAAAACTCCTACAGCAGTTGAGCGCGACGACGGACGCCTCTATAACTCACAGACAAGGAGGGAACCTACATGGCCAAGAAAACGTGGATCGAAACTGCCATCAACGGTGCATGGACGCGCAAGCTGCAACCCAACATCCCGATTACTGCGCAAGAGGTCATCAATGAAGGTGTGGCGTGTGTCAAAGCCGGGGCAGCGGTGATTCATGCCCATACCTTGGAGCCTGATACCGGGAAGCAGAACAACAACCTCGACAACTGTATTGCCTTCATCGGCGGCATTCGCTCGCAGGTGGACGCGATTGTCTACCCCACCGCCGCACCGATTCCTTTGCCCGATAGCGATTGGCATGCCCGCTACGCCACGACCGTAGAGCTGGTCAAACGCGGCCTGTGCGAGTGGGGATTTCTGGACCCAGGTTCATGCAACTTCTATTTTTCTAACTCCAACGATTCTTCGCTCTTTGGCGAGAGCGGAGTCTACAGCAACCCTAACGGCGCACTAGAGTTGGGCATCGAACTAGCGGCTAAGCATAAATACCACCCGGCCTATGCGTGTTACGAACCAGGGTTCGTCCGCCAAGGCGCAACCCTGCATCGCAAACAGCCGGCAGCGCCGGTGCCAATTTACCGTTTCATGTTCTCCTCGGCGTTTACTTTTAGCTTTCCGCCCGAGCCGTGGGCGCTGGAAGCCTACGTCAAGTTGTTGGACAGCGTCGCTCCAGGCTCACCGTGGATGGCAGCAGGGTTGGCCGTCGATGTATTGCCGTTGATTCCGACCATTGTGGCACTCGGCGGACACGTACGCATTGGACTCGAAGATGCACCGTTCCACTCGCCTCGCCGGAACATTGAGTTGGTAGAGGCCGCAGTCAATGCCATTCAGAAAGCCGGCAGTGAACCAGCCACCGCCGCCGAGGTTCGCGCCGACTTAGCCGCATACAGAGGACCAACTCCGAGCGCACCGTGAGCCGGCCCAACTCGGGCGAGCCTTCAGTCATCCTTCCTTCTTCTGCGCCATGGAACAGCTCACACACCGCGACCTCCGTTCACTCACCACCACGTTGCAGCGTCTCTACGGGCAGACCGACCTAGAGGCGTTTCCGGCGCACGCGGTCTCTTCGCTTGCTCACATTATCGCTGCCGACGTGCGTGGCTATAACGAGGTCAATTTTCGTCGCCGACGTTTGGTAGCGATCACTGACCCCGTAGATGCCCTCGATCCCCGCGATGAAGAACTGGCCTCGCACCACCTCCATGAACAGCCACTTTTCACTGCCTATCAGCGCACGAAGGATGGCCGGGCGGCAGCGATGTCGGACTTTCTCACGACCCGCCAATTCCATCGTCTCACGCTGTACAATGAGATGTATCGTCGGCGCAATACCGAAGACCTCATGGCGATTTTCCTGCCAACTCCATCCGCATCGACCATTTTATTCACTTTTAGCCGCAGCCAGCGCAGTTTCTCTGAACGAGATCGGCAGAAGCTGAACATCCTCCGTCTTCATCTTATCCAGGCGTATAACAACGCGGAGGTAGCCACACGGCTCCGCCAAGAGGCTGCACTCCTCAAACAAGCATTCAACGAGAGTCACAGCGGTATCATCGTCCTCACTCCCGAAGGGCGCATACAAAGCATCACGGATCAGGCAGGACACTGGCTTCGCACCTATTTTGGGAAAACTTGGAAGGAGTCGCCGCACGCACTACCAGAACTCTTGCACCGTTGGGTCCGTTGCCAACTGCACGTACGACAACGCCGAGACGAGATCCCTCATCCGCAAACGCCCTTCATTGCCACAAGCGAAGACGGTCAACTCATCGTCCGCCTCCTCTCCCCATACGATACAGGCCAATCCCTTTTGATTCTCGAAGAGCACCCTTGTTCCGTCCTACCGATGCTACGCACTTTCTCAGGGTTTACTCCCCGCGAGACCGACATCCTCAACTGGCTGTCCCAAGGCAAAACCAACAAAGAAATTGCTACCCTGTTAGCACTCAGCCCCAACTCCATTCGCAGTCGTCTCGAAGAGATCTACAAAAAACTTGGGGTCTCAACGCGCACCGCCGCTGTCCGACGCTTTCTGGAAATCCAGCGCACGTAAGAGAGGGAATTTTTCAACAACGTTGTTTTGTGTCTGCGCGTCAAGCGCCTTTCGCTCAGCGTGGCAATGGTTGCGTTTTCTTGCAAGCCGCCGCGATCCGGCGTATGGTCGCCAACAGACAAAACACCGGCGTCCCTCACCGAAGAAGAGACGTGTCTTAGCAATCGCGCTTCTTTTTCTCGACAGTATACAGGTGCGGGAGGCCTGGACGGAGGCGAAATGACAATGGCGCAATCCGCACCGACGCGACGACGGCCCCTGGAGGGCGTGCGGGTGATCGACCTGACAAAAATTGTGGCCGGCCCCAATGCCACCCGTATGCTCGCGACCATGGGCGCAGAGGTGATTCGCGTTGAATGGCACGACCAGCGTGCGCTCGACATGCTGCGCGGCGTCGGTCCGCGTGTTCCCGGCGGCGACCCCGAGAGCCTCAATCGCAGCGGCCTGTTCAACAACATCAGCGCTGGGAAGTATGGCATCACCCTCAACATGAACTTGCCCCAAGGGCAAGACTTATTCAAACGGCTGATCGCCAAAGCGACCGTACTCTGCGAGAACTACAGCCCTGGGCAGATGGATCGCTGGGAACTTGGCTACAAGAATCTCAGCGAGATTAACCCTGGCTTGATCTACTTGCAGATCACTGGCATGGGCAAATCCGGCACCTATGACAACTATCTCAGCGTCGGCCCTACCGCGCAGGCGCTGTCCGGGCTGACGCACATGTCCGGCCTTCCTGATCCGATGCCTCCTGCCGGCTGGGGCTACTCTTACCTCGATCACTCCACCGGCTATTACGGTGCCATGCACGTGCTGGCAGCGTTGCTGCAACGCCGACGCACCGGGCGCGGCTGCTATATTGATCTCTCACAGACAGAAGTTGGGATTATGACCTCCGGCACTGCCACACTCGCAGCCCAACTGACCGGCACTCCGACCGCACGTCATGGCAACCGGCTGCAAGCTGCCGCCTGGGCACCGCACGGTGCCTACCCTTGCCGTGGGACAGATGAATGGATCGCCATCTCGGTGCAAACCGACGAGCAATGGCAATCTGTAGTGGCAGAGATCGGCAATCCGGCGTGGGCGCGGGAGGCGCGGTTTCATACTGCCGAAGGCCGGAAAGCGCATGAAGACGATCTCGACCGCTTGCTTGCCGAGCACACAAAAGACGAAGACCGCTACGACTTGATGCAGCGGCTACAACACCGCAACGTTCCCGCTGCTGCCGTGCAAAATGCCAAGGATCGCTACACTCGCGACCCGCAGCTTCAGGAGCGTGGCTATTTCGTGCCGCTACCGCACTCGGAAATTGGCACGTGGCCCATTGAAGCGTTTCCCGCCAAGTTTGAGCGCATGCACGTCGATGTAGGCGGGCTGCCAGGACGCGGTGCGCCGTGCATTGGTGAAGACAACGACTATGTGTACCGCGACATCCTCGGGCTAACTCCTGAAGAAGTGGCAACACTCAGAGAGGACTGGATCATTTGAACACCGAAGCAGCATTAAGTTCAGCCTTGGCTGGCACTGTTATTGTGGAAAGCGGCGACGAGCGCGGCGAGTTTGCCGGCGTGTTGCTTGCCTCGTTCGGTGCCGAAGTCATCAAACTCGAAGGCCAAAGTGGTGCCAACTCGCGCCGCTTCGGCCCATTCATGTCGCCACAACCCGACCCGGAACAGAGTCTCTTCTTCTCTCGCTATAATCTCGGCAAGAAGAGCGTCAGCCTGGACGTAAGCCATCCGGCAGCGCGAGGCGTGTTGGAACGCTTAGCTGCGACTGCCGATGTGATTATTGATGCCGGCGAAGCGGCGAATGTGGAGCAACGACTCGCACTGTATCGCGCCCTCCAAGCCACGCACCCGCGACTCATCGTCTGTACCATCACCCCGTTCGGTTTGAGCGGTCCGTACCGCGATCTCAAGATGACAGACCTGACGCATCTGGCGATGGGAGGCGTGATGGCCTCGTGCGGGTACGACCCGCGCCCGGACGGCGTGTACGATACGCCACCAATCGCACCGGAAATGTTGCAGGCCTATCACATCGCTTGCGAACACGCCGTCATCGCGATCACCGCCGCGCTTAATTTTCGCGAGCTGACTGGCGAAGGCGATTGCATCGACGTGTCGATTCACGAAGCAGTCAGCACCTGCACCGAAGTCGCCATTCCCAGCTACATCTACAACGAACTTGTCGTTCAACGGCAGACTGGGAGACATGCCGGCGTGGGGCGCTCCCTCCCCTGGCTACGGCGCACCAAAGACGGGCGCTATGTCAAAGCGTTCATGTTTTGGAGCGGACGCGAAGTGCGAGTCATCGGCGAAATGCTCGACGAAATCGGCGTCGCTCACGACCTCAAATCGGACGCCTACCGCGCCCTTGCCAAAGAGTCACCTGCCGAGGCGCAACGCCACTTCAGCGCCGCCATCGACACATTCGTCGCCTCGCTGACCGCCGAAGAAGTGTTTCACCGCGCCCAGGCCAAAGGTTTGCTGTGGGCCAGCGTGCGCTATCCCGAAGAAAACATCGCCGATCCACATTTCCAGGCACGAGGCACGTTTCAGACCATGCCACAGCCAGCCCTTGGTCGTGAGCTGGCGTACCCGGTCTCCGTCGCCACTGACGGCAAGAACAACGTCACGGCATTCCGTCGCGGCGCACCACGGCTGGGCGAACACACCACCGAAGTCCTTTCGCAAGCGGGCTACAGCGAGGCAGAGCTGAAGACCCTAGCTGCGCAGGGGGTGGTGTAACTAGCACGCGCAATTCTTCGCCGCGCTGCCAGAAGAGAGTGATGATGCGCTTTCAAGGCAAACTCTATAAGGTCTGGCGGTCGAGACTTCGTTCTGTCGCCTAGTACGATAGGGAGCGCCATGCAAGAGAAACAGGGAAGCCTGGGTTAACATAAAACCCACCCCTAAGCCTCCGCCATCCCGAAAACCTGGCTTCCCGCTTTCGCGAGAAAGACGGACAATCATGAAGGAGACCATAGTGACCGCATCCACTCAAACCGCCTCATCGACAAATCAGTCCGCCCACACAACGCAGATCGACGCCGTGGTGATCG
>SYOC01000371.1 GCA_005804965.1 Pseudomonadota bacterium | reverse complement strand
GGTCTACTTGAGCCTTTTGGGGAATGCTTAACCCCGGAGGTGGCTCGCAAACTGGTGAACTTGAAAGCAAGACCAACAGAAAGGATTCTTCAACATTGCCGCAGCTGGTACTGGACACCAGGGCGATTTGACTGCCAATGTCGTCGGCGGAGCTGCCATAAAACGTGGCCTGATACCCTGAACCGCCTGCCGCGCTGACGGACCCCACGACCACATCGAGGCCACCGCTATTGGACGTATTGTACACCCCACTAGTCACCGGGAAGCCGCTCGACGCCGATCCCGTCCAATAGAGCGTCTCCCCGACAATCATCACATCATAAATGCGATCGACTCCGCTTCCACCGATTCTATCGAGATAATTGAACGCCGTGCCGCTGCTGTTCAGCACCCCCAGGATGCCGTCGTCACTACTCCCACTTGCCGCCGCACTGTTGACCTCGGTCACTGAGCTACTGCCATACCCCGCAAACGCCACACGCCCGTCGGGAAACACTTCCAGATCGTTAAAGACGTCACTGCCGAAACCGCCCACATAGGTGCCCCAGTCCAGCGTATTCAAGCTACTGAACTTGGCGATGTACATGTCACTAGTACTGCCAGCACCGCCACCACCAAACGTCAGATCTGCGCCGGTCGTTATATAATCCGGTGCTGCCGGTCCAGCCGGCAAGGCGTCCCCTACGGTCATCCCCACCACGTAGGAGGTATCGCTCAGCGCCCGAATGGAGGTGGCACCCTGAAAGAAGTCATCGCCGCTGCTGCCGAGATAAGTGGCGTAATGCAGGGTCCCCAGGTCACGGGAGAACACCGCCACAAAGCCGTCATTACCGTCCCGGGTGCTATCAAAAGGAGACCCGGTGGTGGGGATATCTATATTCGTGCGCCCAGCGATGAACACCCGGTTGGGGGAAAGGCTGAGGCCGTAGGCCACTGTCTGCTCGCTATTGGTGAGTGAACTCGGTCCGTAGAGCGTTAAATCCACGATGTCCGTCCCGTCATTCGTCAGGCGATAAATGACGGCGGCACGCGGGAGGCCCTGGTTGGTGACGTTGCCAGTATAAAACCCCGAGATGGTATTCAGATACCCATCGGCGTCGTAGGGGGCGGCATTGGTCGGGATGTTGAGATTGGTGGCCCCGGCGCAATACAGCAGGCCCTCGGCAGGATCCAGCTGGATGGCAAACAAGTACTGGTCGAATAACGTCGCATTCGCGTCCAGAAACGACCCCCAGCTCAAGGTGGGGTCGATGACCAGCGGATAGCGCCGATCAATCTCGGATGCGGTCTTGAAAGTGATCGTCTGGTCGTCCGCTTGGTGGAACGCGAGGTTGAGGAGCGTCTTCCCCTGCTCCGTGACTTGATACGACTCCGGCAGATGGAATGCGACATCCGTGAAGCGCAGCCCGACTTGTAAAGCGCCTTCCTTATCAATGGCAAGGCGGTCTTGACCGTGGAATTGCATCTTGACTTGACTGAAATCCACTCCGGCATCCAAGATCCAATCGAATTCGAGATCTCCCTTGTCTGTACTATACAGACGCAAGTCGATGCCATGGTAGACCTCTTCAATCACCACATCTTTTGCCGCCTGGACGCCGGTGACTTGTCGTGCGGAGTCCTCACCGAGAAAATAGTTGTACCGGGTCGCGAACGCCTGCCCCAGTCGTATCTGCGCCTCCGGATTCGCTCCCTCTATTTTGACGGTGAAGGCATGCGTGGCTTTGAGCCTAGCTTCTGCGGTGGGCTGGACCAGCGCCGCTTTTTCATTCTCGGGCGCTGTGCTTGGGCCTTGTGCCTCGAACTCGTGGGCCACGATGCGAATCCGGTCACGCGAAATGAACACCGCCCCCTGCTTGGTTTCGTAGTAGTAGCGAATATCCGGGTCGGCCAGCTGCCCTTTATTCTCGATGAACCGAATCGTCTCGGCATTCTTTTTGAGGGTTTGCTTCACCTTCTCCGTAAGGTTGGCGTCGGTATTTGTCGTCACGGTGGAGCGGAGAGCGTCGTTGCTAGCCGACGCGGTTTGCGCACCAGCCAAGAGAACGCACAACACCGCGACCACAGGCACGACCGCCCTCAGGCGTATGCCACCCTCCCTCTGCCTGCAAGCACCCATTTCTGCGTTGCCTCCAACGGTAGGAAAACGACCAGAGAACCAAGACGACATAGAAATTCCCCCCCTAAAAGTTGCCTGCGTAAGAGCGAAGCGAACCTCTTCCTTTTTCTGTCTGGCTGCTTATTCTTGTCGGGAAATGATTTCAAAGCAAGTCAAAACAGGACTCATTTTTCAAAAAAACTAGGCCCAATTGAAAGAGAAAAAACAAAAAATCCTCACCAAGTCCCATCTTTATAAAAACTAGGGTCTTTCCAAATTCAAAGCTGAAGGAGAGTGAAGCCAGAGGATGGGTATTCCATTGATCGCAGACCAGCGTGAGGCGCACCGCCGCAGGAGCCCGTTCCTCGACGATCTTCTTGGGCGTTGATAATGGGCATCCTCCCTGCGGCTATGGCTGGACAGCCTCATGGCCACGGCGTCCGAGATGGCAAGAGGGACGGAGCTTCAGCAGGAAGGAGATTCTTTGCTAGACGCTCACCCTCAATCAGCATAAGCAGGGAAGAAGTAGGGCAAAGAAAGAGATGCTCGGCGAAGAGATTAAACTACTCACCGAAATGCTCAAACTTTTGTGGTTGACACTGATCGCGTTGATCGGCGGTATTAGCGGAATCGCGTTAGCGGAGTTTGGCCTTCGTCTCATTGCGATCATCACGGGTATCGCTGCCGCTATGAGTATCGCTGGGCTCATTGCGTATTTGTACCGGCGACTTACGGCTCGCATACGCAGCATAGAGGAAGTTTGATATGGAGACTGTTATGGGCGTCGGCATTTTCGTGATCCTCGGCGCGGTCCTCATCGTCACAGCCTGGACCATTAGCCATTAGCTCAATTCGCCGGGAACGAGACTGCTCACACGCTTCCCAGAAACGCCCGAAGCCGCTCTGCCAACTCCTGCGGTTTCTCTTCGGGAATGAAATGCCCGCAGTCGGGAACCGCACCGCCTTCAGCACGAAGCGCAACCTGCCGCAACGACTGCACGACCAATTCTCCTCGTCCGCGCGAGCCACCACCACCTAGCCCTAACGTCGGCATCGGCAACTTCAGTCCCGTTGATAGCGTCGCGTGATTGTCGGCAATGTCTTGCGGCAGGGCGCGGTACATGTTGAACCCTGCCCGCATAGCACCAGCTTGCGCATACGCACGCACGTATTCGTCGATATCGGCGTTGCTGAAAGCTCCGGCTTGATCGCAGCCCCAGTTGAAGAACCATTCCAGATACAGGCGCTCCCGACCGTAGGTAAGCGCTTCGGGCAGGTCCGGCACCAGATGAAACAGATGATGCCAGCGCGGCAACTGCCCGGCGGGAGCAAGCCCGCCAAGACTGCCGGTATCAATGCCAATGACCGGGACATCGAGAAGAGCGAGATGCGTTATCGCTTCCGGGTGGTCGGCCGCAAAACGGAACGCCACCACCGCACCAACATCGTGCCCGACGACAGCGAAGCGTTCGTATCCGAGATGATCGTGCATTAACTGCCAGAGATCGCCCGCCACGGTTTTCTTGTCGTAGCCTATCAAAGGACGAGAAGAGTCGCCCAGCCCGCGCAGGTCCGGGGCGATGAGCCGATAGCGATCCGCCAGCAGCGGCATGATGAGTCGCCACTCGTACCACGTCTGCGGCCAGCCATGCAGGAGCACGACCGGCGTCCCCTGCCCAAGCGCAACATAGTGCAAGCGCACATCTTTCAGGTTGGCGTAGTGATGGGTGAATTCAGGCATGATCTGTCTCCTCTCTTGAGAGAGTCATCTACTGCAACGAAAACCCCTCATAGCCTCTGGCGACGACTTCATTGCACTTCGCCACATACCCTACCCAATCGACATACGGCATGAACACTCGCGGTTTTCCTGGGACGTTGGCACCGAGATACCAGTTGTCACACGAGGGCCACAGCGTGCCTTCGGCAGCAGTCTGCACCTGAATGAGCCACGGGTTCTCGGCTTCTGTCGTGGCCTCGATGGCATGCCGTTTCTGCGCACGCAGGTAGTCCAAACAGGCGCCAATCCAGTTCACATGCTGCTCAATAGCAGGAATCATGTTCGCGAGCACCGACGGGCTGCCGGGGCCAGTAATGGTAAACAGATTCGGGAAACCGGCGGACGAAAGCCCCAGATAACTGCGCGGGCCGTCGGCCCATTTGTCTTTCAAGGCCACGTTACTTTTGCCGCGAATGTCGATGCGATTGAGCGAGCCGGTCATGGCATCAAAGCCGGTGGCAAACACGAGGCAATCGAGGACATAGTCTTTGCCTTTGGCAAGCACACCCTGCACAGTGATACGTTCGATACCAGCATCGCGCAGGTCCACGAGCGTCACGTTCGGGCGGTTATACGTCTCGAAATAATTGGTGTCGAGGCAGGGTCGTTTGCAGGCATAGATATGATCCGGCAGGAGCGCCTCAGCAACCGTGGAATCTTTGACGATATGCTGAATTTTTTCCTTAACGAAATCAGAAATCGTCAGGTTAGCGTTAAGATCTGTGCCTGAGTCCGCGTAGGCCAGCATCATCCCCAACCCGCCTTTTTCCCAGCATTCCTCATAGCGACGGCGGCGCTCGTCTGCGTTCACCTCGAACGTCTTTACTTCAGGGATGTCCAGATCCTGCGCGAACGGCTGGCTATTGTTCTTGATGCGATAGGCGCTGTAGTTGGCTTTGATCCGTGCCTCTTCTTCTTTGTCTAAAGGCATGTTACGCGCCGGAACAGAATACTGTGGTGTACGCTGAAACACGTAGAGGTGTTGCGCTTGTTGGGCGATAACGGGAATGGCTTGAATCCCGGTCGAGCCAGTACCGATGATACCGACCCGCTTCCCAGTAAAATCGACCCCTGCGTGCGGCCAGTTGCCGGTATGGTGCCACTCGCCCTGAAAGTCCTCCAAGCCGGGAAACTTCGGGATGTTCTGCGTCGAGAGGCAGCCGGTAGCCATAATGCAGAACCGCGCCGTGACGCGATCACCACGGTCGGTCGAGACCGTCCAGGTATGAGCGGCCTCGTCGAGGACGACACTTTCGACCCGTGTGTCGAACTGCATGTCTTTTCGTAAATCGAAGCGGTCGGCGACATGATTGGC
>SYOC01000370.1 GCA_005804965.1 Pseudomonadota bacterium | reverse complement strand
TGAATCACGCTGCGCTTTTATTCAAGGCATCTTTGGCGTCGGCGGAGAAATCTATGGTGAGATTGCGTTAGCAGCGAAAAGCCCAGAAGAGATTCTGACTGCTGACCATCTCAGCCCTGAACATCAGGGGCGGATTGTCGTCGGTGGTGCCCTCGCTTCTTTCGACACCTTTGCGCGGGCACGGGAGCTTGGCGTGCGTGCGTTAGTCGTCGGCGGCGTCCACGATCACGATCTCAAAAGCCTGCTTGGCTATGATCTTGGGGTAGCCATCACTGGCACGGAAAAGATTGGCTTTACCTTGATTGTCACCGAGGGCTTCGGCACTATTCCTATGGCCAGACGGACATTCGACTTACTTGCCACTCACGCCGGGCAGCAAGCCTCGTGCAGCGGAGCTACACAAATCCGCGCCGGAGTAATTCGTCCCGAGGTCATCATTCCTCACCGCGCTAGTCATCAACCTCAGCAGCAGAAAATTGTCGTGCAGTCTGAGGAAGGCGGCATCCGCGTCGGAGATATTATTCGCATTATTCGTGAGCCGCATTTCGGCGTACTCGCCCGGGTCAAATCGCTGCCGTCGGAATTGCAGAAAATTACCACCGAAAGTCACGTCCGGGTGCTCACCGCTACTCTGCCAGATGGTCGCGATATCACCCTTCCGCGTGCGAACGTGGAGATGATCGAGGGATGACACGTGCAGCAGGGAGACGGGAATATATGGCAATGAACACTGTAGCGGCGGCTAGAAACCTGTCATTCCAGGCAAGGCCGCAGGCCGCGACCCGGAATCCAGAAAAGAAAAACTGGATTCCCGTCTACGCGGGAAGGACAAGGTTGGCTATTGTCCTCTTCTGTCTCACTCCCTCCTTCTTCCTGGCTCCTTCTTTTGCCCTGGAAACTCCACCAGCCCTCGAAGCCTTCGACATGCCGAGCGACAGTGGCGGCAGCATCGGATTGCGTTGGGCAGCACCACCAGCCGAGGAAGCCACGACCACCTATCGTATCTGGTTCAGCACTCGTCCAGATGGGGAATTTACTCAACTCGTCGAGTTCCCCGCCAACACCCACTACGAAACCGAGTTGACAGCTCCTTGGTGGGCATGGGAAGAAAAACGCCAAGATCGTCATTTCTTTCAGGTGAAATCTGGAGCACCCGCGCAGCTTGCTAACGACACACCCTACTTTTTCAAACTCACACAATTCACAGCACAAGATGCACAGGAAAGCACGGCGAGCGCTGTTGTCTCGGCGACTCCCCGAGCAAATCTGTTTAACTGGGCCAAGCTGAATAATTTACTATTGATGCTGATTTTCGGTGCGTCTGTCATCCTGGCGATCCGCCGCGCACGGGTCAACCCCAACATTTTTCTCCGCCGTATTCCCGGCTTGGATGCCGTCGATGAAGCCGTCGGACGGGCCACGGAAATGGGACGGCCAGTGCTCTATCTCACTGGCAGCGGTGAACTTGGCGGCGGCGGCGACCCATCGAGTCTCGCCACCATTGCCGCCACAGTCATTCTCGGCGAAGTAGCAAAACGTGTTGCAGCCTACGGGGCCGACCTCAAGGTTCCACACCGTGCGCCGATTGTCATGGCTATCTGCCAAGAGATGGTGCGCGAGTCGTATCTCGCTGCTGGACGGCCTGACGCCTACAAGGATGACTGCAACTTCTTCATCACTCGAGACCAGTTCGCTTACACCGCAGCAGTGGACGGTATGATGCTACGCGAGCGTCCGGCAGCGAATTTCTTTATGGGCTATTACTACGCGGAGTCGCTACTGTTGGCTGAAACCGGCGCGACGACTGGTGCCATTCAGATTGCCGGGACAGACGCTGAACACCAGCTCCCGTTTTTTGTAACCACTTGCGATTACACCCTGATTGGCGAAGAGCTGTACGCAGCCAGTGCCTATCTCTCGCGTGAACCAGCGCTCGTCGGCACGCTCCGCGCTCAAGACATTGGCAAAGGCATTTTACTTGGCGTGATGTTGAGCAGCACTGTACTTTTAACCTTGGGTGAAATTATGGGGACTTCGGCTTTTCGTACCCTGTTTCATTTTTTCAACGACTTTAAGTAGGCACACCGTGATTTTCTGGAAACGCTCCTTACCCATCGCCATTACCTTTGTCACTGGCGTACTTTTCGCTGCCCAGTACTACGTGCCGCACCCAGCCTCCGAATCGCTATTAAGCGAAGCCTCGGTCTGGAGCCAGATCATCGCAGGGTTCGCCATCTTGCTTGGCGTCGGCAGCCTGCTGCATACCCACTACCTCAAGATCAGGCGCGGGGAAGCCGGCTGGGGCTATAGCGCAGTCATGTTTCTGTCCATGTTCATCATGCTCGGTGCCGGCATGTGGTCAGGCGGAAAAACTGAAAGCACATCTTTTGGGTGGCTGTACAACTACGTCATGGTGGCCCTGCAAGGCACGATGTTCTCGCTCCTCGCCTTTTTCGTTGCCTCTGCCGCTTATCGAGCGTTCCGTGCCCGCACACCAGAAGCCACCGTGCTGCTCGTGGCCGCTATTCTGGTGATGAGTGGCCGCGTGCCGTTGGGGGAATACCTCATTCCGTGGATCGGCGCAGTGTCGGACTGGATCATGAGTGTACCCAACACCGCTGCCCAGCGCGGCATTCTCATTGGAGTCAGCCTCGGTGGCATCGCGACCTCGATCAAGATTATCTGCGGCATCGAACGGTCATATTTGGGAGAGGGGAAGGACTAGGGTAACACGTGCCCACAGTGAAGAAGACCCTCAAGACGCCAGCTGTGCGCACAGACGGTGCCTCCATGCGTGCCTCGCGGGGGCGTACTCACCCGGACGGAGTCTCCTTCCCCGTCGCGCCTGGACGGTCAGAGCTGCCACGCGGTTACGCGAAGACGCTAGGAGAGATCAAGCAACGCATCCAGCAAGAGCGGCTGCGCGTCGTCCTGACCGCCAATGCCGCGATGGTGCTCCTCTACTGGGATATTGGCCGGATGATCCTCGACCGCCAGGAGCACGAAGGCTGGGGTGCGCGAGTGATCGACCGCCTCGCCGCCGACCTACGCGAGGCATTCCCGGAGATGAAGGGGTTTTCACCACGCAACCTGCTCTTCATGCGCAGCTTTGCTGAGGCGTACCCGGATGCCAAGAATGTGAAACAGCTTGTTTCACAATTGCCTTGGGGACATATCATCCGTCTCTTACAACGCGTGAAGGAGCCCAACGCCCGCGAGTGGTACATACAGGCGGCCATCAAGCATGGTTGGTCGCGTAGTATCTTGGCCATGCAGATCGACGCTCGCGCCCATGCTCGCCAGGGAAAGGCGATAACGAACTTCCCAGCCACGCTGCCACCAGCAGATTCGGATATGGCGGCACAGATATTCAAGGACCCGTACCTGTTCGACTTTCTCGGCACTGCCGCAAATCTGCGAGATCTGACCCATGGACTGTAATGGCATCCAGTTCTCGCGCTACACTGCGCCCGAGGGAGCGAAGATTTCAAGACGCGGAGAAAATCATGAAATGTGTCATTTGCAGGACTGGAGAAACCCAATTCGGCCAAGCCACCGTCATCCTCCAACGCGGCGACACCACGGTAGTGATTAAAGACGTACCAGCCGAAGTCTGTCAAAACTGCGGAGAATACTATCTCGGAGAGCAGATCGCGCGACAGACATATGCTCAGGCGGAAAGCGCGGTCCAACGTCACGCCGAGGTGGAAATCCTCCGCTTTGCCGCCTAATGACGACGAACCGTTCTGAGGATAAAGTGGAACGCCTCGCTACGACACTGCGCAATGCGCTGCTGCCTAAGTTGATCTCTGGAGGGATTTGGAGGCAGAAAGTTGATCAGTTCACAGAGCAGACGGTAACACAAGGCGTTTTGGACCCGGCTCCTCAACTTGCAAAGGGTAATTTATGAGTTCCTCAGTCTCCATCAGTTGGGGCACTAACGGTAAACCCGTATCTAGTCAGGCGCTGGTGAAGTTCTTCTCTGGCAATTCCGATTACCTGGGGCATCTCTTCATTGGGTACCCCATTATTGGTACTTCGGAGGGACGCTACTCGATCGACGCGCTATGGATTTCGCCTGACAAGGGTCTTGTGATTTTTGACTTAGTCGAAGGAACCAACCCTGGCGGATATAGCCAGAGGCAAGACGATGCAGCCAATAAGCTTGAAGCCAAGCTCAAGACTCATAGCGAGCTAGTGCGTCGTAGGAAACTTCTAGTACCCATCCACACTCTTTCGTTTGCGCCAGGAATGAACGATGGGGAAAAGTATGCTGTGGAGGGCTATCCACTCAAGAGCCCAGGCACCCTTGAGGAAGCCTTGAAGGACTTTCAGTGGCCGGACAGAACCGAAGACTCATGCGAAGCTGTGCTATCTGCGATTCAAAACATCTCGACAATTCGTAAAAGCAAGACCAAGCGGATTGTCATGAAGGAAGACTCTCGAGGAGCAAAACTCAAGCGTCTCGAAGATTCGATTGCCACGTTGGACAATCTTCAGGGCAAGGCAGTTATCGAAACTGTCGACGGTGTCCAACGCATTCGCGGACTGGCAGGTTCTGGTAAGACAATTGTGCTTGCCCTCAAAGCGGCTTACCTTCATGCTCAACATCCAAATTGGCGCATCGCTGTCACCTTTAATACGCGATCCCTGAAAGGACAGTTCCGACGCCTGATTACCAACTTCTCGATCGAACAAACAGGAGAGGAACCCGACTGGGATAATCTACGAATTCTTAGTGCATGGGGTGCTCCAGGGGGAAGCGAACGTGACGGCATCTACCATGAATTTTGTCGTGCCCACGATGTCGAATACTTTGACTTTCGGACGGCGAGAAACACTTTCGGCAGTGGCAATGAGTTTTCCGGGGCCTGTGAACGTGCTCTTGGACCAGTGCGCGAGAAGAAACCCTTCTACGATGCTATCTTGGTAGATGAGGCACAAGATTTCCCAACGGGTTTTCTCCGTCTTTGCTATGAATTTTTGAACGATCGCAAACGACTGGTTTATGCCTATGATGAGCTTCAGAATTTGTCGGGTGTTTCTATGTTACCACCAGAAGAAATATTCGGGAAAAATTTGGATGATTCCCCTCGAGTCCAGCTTGATACGTCTAGCCCTAGTGGGCCGCGTCACGACATCATCTTGGAGAAGTGTTACAGGAACTCGCTCCCAGTTCTGGTCACGGCTCATGCGCTCGGTTTCGGTATTTACAGGCATCCTCCAAAGCCGGACGCCCTAGGCTTAGTGCAGATGTTTGACCATCCTCATCTCTGGGAGGAAATTGGGTATCGGCGGAAGAGTGGAGAATTAAAAGATGGCTCAGATGTAGTGCTCTATAGGACGGAGGAGTCAAGCCCAAAGTTTCTCGAAGAACATTCATCGAAGGACGACCTAATCCAATTCATTTTCTTCGAGAACGAGGAGACCCAAGCAGAATGGGTAGCCGAGGCGATCAGAACAAATCTGGAAGCCGACGAACTGAGACATGATGACATCGTAGTTATTAATCCAGATCCGCTCACAACCCGGGAGCGCGTTGGTCCCATTCGTCGCCGCCTTCTTGACGTGGGTATAAATTCGCATTTAGCCGGGGTCGACACAGACCCGGACATATTTTTCCCATCGGGAGGCGCTTCAGTGACGTTTACCGGAATATATCGAGCAAAGGGAAACGAAGCTGGAATGATTTATATTATCAATGCGCAAGATTGTCATTCAGGGACTTGGAATCTAGCACGGGTCCGGAACCAACTTTTTACCGCAATCACGCGTAGCAAGGCTTGGGTCCGGGTGCTTGGAGTTGGCGACAACATGTTGCAGATAATCAAAGAGTACGAAACACTGAAAGAGAAGAACTTCGAGTTGTCTTTCAAGTACCCAACAGAGGAGCAACGTAAGCAGCTCAAGATCATTCACCGAGACCTGACCTCTGAGGAGCGCAAGCGTCTAGAAACTGGAGAGAAAGTCTTAGGAGATTTGCTCGCAGATCTGGAGTCTGGGAGGATCCATCCAGAGGACCTTGATGAAGGTTTGAAAGAGAAGCTCAGAAATCTTCTGCTGAAAAAGGGGTGATAGGCATGCCCACCCCTCAGGAAATCAAGAATCAAATCGATAAAATCATCGGATATTTGGTGGAAGTTGGTCTCGCCAGCGACCAAAACTTCTCGTTTCTCCGTGAACTCCAAGGTAGTCGAATCGAGATTACTTTTCCGCAAGCTGAACACATTTCAATTGCTATAAAGGATCGCGCGTATTCGGACATATACGAGCACTTGGCACGGGAGCGAGCGTACAGCGTAAAGCTGCCAGACGGGGCGCTTGTTCAGATGATGTATATGTTCGATGGTTCGATCTTGGAGCGCCACAGACTCGCATTTTTCCCTGCCCCTCACCTTGAGGAATTCCAGAATAATCCCGAGATTTACCTGGAAGATGAAATCTATGCAGATGTCGTTGCTAGAAGCATCGTCCGTTTTCCACTTCGTTTCGATTACGAGGCGGGAGACGATGTCCATAAGGAAATTGATCATCCAAAGTCGCATTTGAGTTTAGGACAATACAAAAACTGTCGAATTCCTGTGACGGCTCCACTAACGCCCCTTCGGTTCATTGACTTCCTCCTTCGGAATTTCTACCACACTGTGTTTCGTCGATACGCGGATCAGCTTCCTTCGTTCAGCGACGCTTTCGGTGAGTCCATCGTTCTTACTGAGAGGAATGTAGTTCACATTCAAATCCCTGTCGGGGCCACATGAGGTATTTGACCGCATCCATCACCAAACAAGCCGCTCGCGCCCGGCGAGCCTGGAGCAAAGCAGTCAACGGACTGTGGATGGTAACAAGAACAAATAAAGAATAACCTCCTTTTCGCCTTCAACCTACGGCCTAAGCCTATGTCTAACTTTGCCCATCGTCTCTTACGTCTCGACCGTCGGGTGATATTTCTGTTGATTGCCCTCGCCACGCTGTTGCCATTGCTCTATCCGGTAGGGTTGCCGATCCGCGTCTCGCCGGAAGTACGGAAAATTTATGACCACATGGAAAGTCTGCCACCAGGAGCAACGTTCTTGCTTTCCCTGGATTTCGAGCCAGGTGGTAAGCCAGAACTCTATCCGATGGCCATCTCGCTGCTTCGCCATGCGTTTCGCAAGGATATAAAGGTGCTGGGCATGACGCTGTGGCCAGCCGGTACCGGATTGGCGGAAACTGCGCTCTCTCAGGTCGCTCAGGAAAACGGCAAGACCAAAGGCACGGATTACGTTTTTCTCGGTTATGCCCCAGGCGAGGCGAGCGCAGTCATCAGCTTGGGTCAGGACTTCCACGCGGCTTTTCCTACCGACTACTATGGAACAAAGACCGCCGACCTCCCATTGCTCACCAACATCCGCACGCTACGCGATGTCAACTATGTGGTTAGCCTCAGCGTTGGTTTTCCCGGGCTCGACACGTGGTACGTGTATGGCAAAGAGAAATACGGCTTTGAGCTGGGCGGTGGGTGTACAGCGGTGAGTGTTCCGCGCTTCTATCCGTTGCTCGACACCGGACAAATTAACGGGCTGCTGGGTGGTTTGCGTGGGGCAGCAGAATACGAGATTCTGCTGGGGCAAGAAGGAAAAGCCTTAGCTGGCATGGACGCTCAGTCGGCCACGCATTTCCTTATTATTTTCCTGATCGTTGTCTGTAACGTCGTCTATTTCCTGACCGGGGGCACCGGGAGGCGTTCGCTATGAGTACGGAAATCTGGATTGGAGCCTGGGTGGCTGCCGGCTTCAGCCTGTGCATTTACAGCTTTCTCTACAAGGATAATCCCTTCTTCAAACTCGGCGAGCACATCTTCGTGGGCGTCTCTATGGGCTATCTGCTGACCATCACCCACTACGAAGTCATGGTGAATAAACTCTACTCGCCCATGACGCAGCAGGGGAAATGGTGGTTGGTAGTCCCGGCAGTGCTCGGGGTGTTGCTGCTTTCACGGTTCGTGCCGCCGATCTCGTGGTTGAGTCGGATTTCCTTTGCCTTTCTGTTGGGGATCAGCTCAGGAGTGGCGATTCCGCGGCAAATTTCTTCGTTCATCCTTCAGCAAGTGCAAGGCATGCTGAAGCCGCTGGTAACGGTGGGTGCGGCAGGGGCGGTGAGTTTCACCTGGGGCAATTTCAATACGCTGCTGATTCTGGTCGGCGTGGTCAGCGTGCTGTTCTATTTTTTCTTTTCCGTGGAACACACCGGTGCAGCTCGGCGCGTCGCGCGGGTCGGCGTGTATTTTCTGATGGTGTCGTTCGGTGCTGCTTTTGGCTACACGGTGATGGCACGCATGTCGCTGCTCATCGGTCGTTTTGACGAACTCACACTCTACGCCTCAGCGGACTACGGTCATGCCACGCTGATTCTCCTCGCAGGGTTGGTGGTCGGACTGGCATGGTGGGAAAGGAAGCAGCTCAAGGCTCGGGAGCAGGAGCGTCCGTGAGGAGAAGACAAGCTCCTCCCCACGGTGTTGGTAGGCGGTTATTCAGCGGCGGGTTGTGCTGCCGCTGCTGCAACTGCGGCTTTCGCGGTTGAGCCTTGTCGGACTCGCTCGCCTTTGATGCGTGCCGCTTTTCCGGACAGTTCTCGCAGATAATAGAGTTTGGCACGCCGCACTTGGCCCCGCACCGTCACTTCGATCTTATCAATGCGCGGAGAATGTACGGGGAAAATACGCTCAACGCCGACGCCATACGACACCTTGCGCACGGTGAAAGTGGCGCGGTTGCCACTGTTAGCGCGGCTAATCACGACGCCTTCACAGACCTGGATACGTTCCTTATCGCCTTCGATGATTTTGGCGTGTACTCGTACGCTGTCACCGGCTTTGAAGTCTGGAATATCGGACCGCAGTTGCGGGGCATCAATGGCAGTATCAACAATAGTGCTCATGGTCGTTTCCTCCATCCGCCATCCACCTTCAACACCTAATTCTTAGCGAAGGATGAACGTTGTCGCACTCTTGGGCAGAGATTCGCGGACGCTCTTCTCGGTTCGCAATTTTTTGAGGCGGGGAATATAGTCTCGGCTGAATGCTGAAGATTGAAAGCTGAGCGGCTATCTTTAGCCTGCATGGCGGAGACGGTCAAGCATGATTGCCGCCGCTGCCCGCACCGAGAGATGATTGTAGTCTCCTGTACCCATGATCGGTTCGAGAACGATATCCGCCTTGTCCAACACTTCCTCGGTGAGGCCCCAGCCCGTTCCCAACACTAAAAGCAGGGGCGCACCTGGCGCATCAAGGAAGCGTTTCACCTCGGCGAAAGAGGAACGTCGCGCTCCTGAGCGGGCAGAAGTGACGACGACGCGGGGCGTTTGGCCAGCTTCGTCGGTAATCATCCGCACCGCCTCGTCGAGATCATCGGCCAACGCGACTAAAGAGAGTGCGTCTTTACGGGTTTCGTTATAGGAACTGCCGTAGCCGTGCCGCCAATGATCGAGGATTTTCTCCGACAATGCCCGCAGCGTCCGTACTGGCGACACCACGAAGTAGCGCACCACACCATACGTCCGCGCGGAACGGGCAATGTCGTGGATATCCATATTGGTGATGGAGGTCGTCACGACATTATGACCCTTGTCGTACACCGGAAAATGCAGCAGGGCGAGGTAGAGATCAGCCATCGCATCGGTTCTCGGGGATCGTTGCTCGGGACTCGTTACTCATCACTCGTCACTCTTTTCAGCCAACCACTGCCGCTCTTCCGCGCTGAGGTGTACACGTGCCAGCAGGTCAGGCCGACGGTCATGGGTACGTAAGAGGGCTTGGCGGCGACGCCAACGGGCGATTTCCGCATGATTTCCGGACAGTAACACAGACGGCACGGACAGGCCACGAAATTCTTCGGGTCGCGTGTAGTGCGGATGTTCGAGGAGATCGTCACAAAACGACTCTTCCTCGACGGATTCCTTGCGTCCGACCACACCGGGCACGAGCCGCACCACCGCATCAATGACCACCAACGCCGCGACTTCGCCACCGTTCAGGATGTAGTCACCCACCGAAATTTCTTCATCGACAAAGGCACGCACCCGTTCGTCGATCCCTTCGTAGCGACCGCAGACCAGTAGCAGCGCCTCTTTCGTGGCGAGTTCCGACACTTTCCTTTGCGATAAGGGCGTGCCTTGCGGCGACAGCAGAATCCGCCAGGGCTGCCCGAGTTGTGGGTAGAGGGTTTCGAGCGCGTTGACGATAGGTCCCGGCGTCATCACCATCCCCTGTCCGCCGCCGTAGGGTGTGTCGTCGGTAGAACGGTGAGGGCCCGCAGCATAGTCGCGTAAATTATGAGCAGAACACGAGACGAGATTCTTCTCCTGCGCTTTTTTGAGGAGGCTGACCGCAAATGGTGCAGTGAAGAATTCAGGGAAAATGGTGAGAACGTGAAAGTGCATGTTCCGTCTGGAGTAAAGCGCTAGTCCAGTAACCCGTCGAGCGGCTCGATCACGATGCGTCGCCCAGGAAGGTCGATTGAGCGGACAATCTCTTCAGTTACCGGGATCATGTACTCTTTCTCCCCCTGTTGCACAACCCAGATGTCATGCCCACCGGAAAAAAAGACTTGGCTGATTACACCCAGGCATTCTCCGGCAGAGGTGAAGACCGGAACGCCAACGACTTGATAGTAATAAAACTCACCTTCTGCCAACGGAGGGAGCAGGTCTGCCGCGACAGCCAGCACACTATCGCGCAAGGTTTGCGCTTGTTCGAGAGCAATAATCCCTTGGAATCGCAGCAAGAGAAACGGCGGCTGGGGACGCACGCCTTCGACGAACAACGAGCGCACCTCACCGTCTTTCCCTTGCAGGGCAACCG
>SYOC01000040.1 GCA_005804965.1 Pseudomonadota bacterium | reverse complement strand
TACATTTTCACGATTGGCACGAAGAAGGAGCCGACCGATCCAGCCTATCAAGGTCGTGTTCTTGCCCGTTATGAGGTGTCCTCGCTTGAGGTCAACACAGCGGATTATCTTAATCACATCGACAGTCGAGCGATGACAGATCGAGCGGCAAGTGCGTTTCCGTATGCTCTTCATCCGATTTCGGTGCACGAGATAACATCGCGCAACAATATTTTTTCGAAGTTGGTGGGCACACTCACCGGCGGTCACCATCTGCAGGCGCAAACGACTGTCGTCGAACTCCACCCGGACACAGCCGCGCCGCTGCTGACGCTCGAGAGCCGATCGGTCTCGTTGGCCGAGCCGAAGACTTTGCTCGGACGGGGCCTGATCGCCCAAAAGAATAGCAAGCTGGCCCCCAAGCACGAAGGAGCGTTCAGCGGCGCCTTCGGTAATCATGCCATATGGTTTGTTTACGTGCTTGCCCTTCAGGATCAGCGAGGTCGGGACCGGGCGTTCAAAATTGGTTATGCCAACGATCCAAAAGCGCGCCTTGAGCACTATCGAATGCACTCGGCGCCAGAGGTCACCGGGCTGAATTGGCATTTGCCGATGCAGCAGCCGACATCGAATGAAGATGAAGCGCGCAAGATCGAGCAGGCTCTCCTAGCTTATTTTGCGAAGTACCGCTTGCCGAGCAACGGGGAAATTATCAGCGGGCCGTCGCAGGCAGACATCGCGTCTAGAATGGCGATCATTCTTCGACAAGCTGACTCACGGTAAGGGCCGTACCGGAACCCTCCAAGCGGTCATCCTAATGCAGATTCACTGGCTTTATAGGTCAGCATCCAACACATTTGGAGCAGATCGCATGAACAGCAGCACAACACTCGCACAACTATCGGACAACATTTGGCGAACTCATCGACAATAGCCGCCCATCATTTGGCGCTCGGCGTCGGTCCATCGACGTTCATTTCATGTTCTGCAGCTATCAGGACTCAACAAAAACGAACAAGTAACGACAAGAACCGAGGCCGGACTCTAACTCCAAGTGGAAAAAAATTCCGTGGCAGGTCAGCGAGAATCCGCCTCGTTTTCATCAGGCTTTATTGCCGTCAGACCAGCCTGCTCGCTCGGCCAGCGTCTCCACGTCGCCCATGGCCACGAAACGAAGTTCTCTCGCCAGACGGATGATCGGTTTGAGCAAAAAGAAGATGGATCCAAAGATGAACAGCCAGGTGCCGGCTGTTCTGGTGGATTCGCTGAGAAAGAGGAAGCTGCCGCTCACGAAGCTGATTGCGGCCGCCACATCGACCACTGTGTACCAAAGCTCATAGGCTGCGTAGACGCGCTTATGCGCCTCAGAACGGTTGCGTTCGTTCGGTCGAAATAGCTGTCCAGACTTCATTATAGCACCTCACGGTTCGTCCGATATTCCGAGGGGCAACACAGACCGCGAAAGATTGTTTCAGGTAAGGAGCGATCAATCTGCGCGTTTTAGGGGTTTCTCATCCAAACGCTTGCCTCTAGGTTCGAATTGTTCGGGTCTAGGGGGATTACGATGTACATCTATCGACTGGCTGCTCTTGCGGCCCTTGTGTGCACTTCGCAGTATGCATTAGCGCAAGACGTTACCGCTGAACGCATTGAATACATCGGCGAGATGCAGGCCGTCATAGACGGCAGAACCTACACGACGGATGGTTGCGACAAGAATGACCAGAACCGGTGTGGCTCATGTTCGGCGGAGCTGCGGGTTGTCGTGCCGGCGTCGAACGAACCACTGCACATCACCTGCATCGTTTTCGACGAAACTGGCGACGCCACTGGCATCACCGTCAACACCGGCCACTACGAAGGCGTGTTCACTGATACGGCTCACGATGACGGCAACTATGGTCGGCGAATGGACATGCACATTTCGCTGCATGGAAACGCGATGCCGCCCAACGTCGTCCACGCCGAGACCGATGCAGGCAAGCCGCTGCGCGATCCGGCTTTGAATTATGTGGAGCTTGTGGGTGATCGCGAGGGAGTTTCTGGCCAGCTCAAAATGGAGCTGGAGGTTTCTTACGAGAACGCGCTGAAGGATTTGGGGACGATTGTTCCTGTCACGGCGAGTTTCGACCTCGCAGCGCCGAACGGATAGTGTTTGATAGAGGCGGCCAGGTTCCGCTCACCATCGGCTCTTGCCTGTAGGGGACGGTTCGCCGAAGATTGCTGCTGTTGGTTGATGGTGGGACGAGCAGAGGCGCTGCAGCCGCTGTTTCCCAAATCGAAAGTGAAGGGCCGGCGGAAGCTGGTGGCCTGCTCATGAAGTGGGTTCTGATCCTGTCTGTGATCTACGGATCGAACGTCTCGGTTACGATGGAAGAGTTTGCTGACTACGAGGCATGCAACCTCGCCGGCCAGTCGTTCAGTCAACGAGCCGCCGGCAAACTGGAAGTGCTTTGGGAGTGTACGCCCAAGGCCTACGACGATCGCTTCGGCGAGTGATTCGGTTTGCGCTGCTACGGCGTGAGCCTCAAGTCCGGTGAGAGCCGGCCGCGATCTTAGGACCAAAGAAATCCAACCATACTCGCCACAGACGCCACTCCCAGAATTAGCCACAGCGGGAGGAACGGCAGCGCGTTCGAGCGGCGTGCAGCTTGAGCCTCCTTCTTCCGACGAACTTCTTCGTCGAAGCGATAGCGTCGTGCCCCGCGCGTGTTTGAGATGTAATCGCTGTCGGCCATACCAACGTTCATAGCGCGCATCGCCTAAAACCCGGTAATCGCGTTCAGTAGCATTTGAGCCTTTTGCGGACGCGCTGGGTGCCGAAGAAGGCAAGTGGAGTTAGGCGACGAGCTGAGCGCCGTCACTGACCGCTGAGATAGTGACGGTTCACCCACCCCTGCCAGCCTTCGACCCGGATCTTCTGCCAGCCATCGGTCGAGTAGGGCAGGAACGAAATTTCACATTGATGGCGAGGAAGGCGGGTCAGAACGCGTGACTGTGATGACGGCCATACTCTGACGTTGAGCACGTCGCCTGGCGCAACGCCGGTAACGCAGTACCGAGCCGGCGAGACCATCGCGATGAAGCGCTTGTTGACCCAGCCGAGCGAGTGGCCATCTTCGACCCGGCACCAATCGCCGCGGCAGCTTGCGGTGACGAGGATGCCGCAGTCGCCGTACCGCTTGCGAGCCACAACCGCCGCTCTTGCACTCGGTCGTGCTCGCATGTTCAGCCGGTCATCGGCCCGGACGTTGACGACACAGTGCTCCTCACCCGGCACGACAGACTGAGCCAAGGCCGGGCCAGAAATCAAAGCTGCGAAGAGCAGCGCAAAACTCGCCAACCACCTGTTCATCGTCGCCTCCTGAAGTGGAGTGCTGATGATATGGCTCGCTGCCTGAACGGCTGATGTACGGCAATGAACGGCAACTAAGGCTGGCGGAAGCTGGTGGATGCTCGGGAAAGAGCACAGGTCGCTCCTGCTTGTTAGGCGGGCCGAAATCCAATATGGGACCGACGCGTGAACCAGAAGGGTTACACGCTTCACCCTAGAAAGATTCGACAATGAAACCGTTTCAGTTGGTGCTGATTGCAGGCATCTGCTCTTTTGGCGCGACCTCAAGCTATGCTGAGGACCTCGATTTCATGCTGAAAAACAGCAGCAGCTACGTGGTCACCGAGTTCTATGCCTCACCCAGCGATGTCGATAGCTGGGAAGAAGACATCCTCGGGGCCGATGTTATGGGCTCGGGTGAAGCTCTCAACATCACGATCGCGGACGGGCGCACGCAGTGTGAATACGATCTTCGCATCGTCTTCGATGACGGCGACGTCTTGGAGGACACCACGGATCTTTGCGAAACCGGAAGCTACACGATTACCGATTAATCGGAGCGCCGCATGGCCCGCCGCTTTCGAGTGGCGGGCTTTTCTCTTCTAAGGCCTCAACAGTCGCCTTCTACCGGATTGGCGCCCAAGCCGAAAAAGCCGCCGAGCTTGCTTGATGCTGCAGGCTGATCCACCGGCACAGACATCAGCAGTTATGCGATCCTTTGCGTCGAGGCATGCCGCTTAACTGAGCGCAAGCGGCTGCTTGCCTCGCATCTGGAGTTCACGTCCAAGTTCTTGCGGGAGAAGGAAGGCCAGCCCATTGCGGTCGCGCCGTTCCATCCGGTGTATCTGCGATGCGATCGACCAGGTCTTCGCCAGCTTACCTGACGAGTGGCATGCTGCTAACTGCAATAAACAGGAAGTGGGGAAGGAAGTGGGGATGCCTGACAGTCTGAAACGAAAATGGCTTTAGAATCAGAGATTTGGCAATAATTAATGGCGGAGAGAGAGGGATT
>SYOC01000369.1 GCA_005804965.1 Pseudomonadota bacterium | reverse complement strand
TTCGACGACCTCGAAGGCGAGGTTGAGAATCTCCGCGCCCTTGAGGTCCCAGGCTTCGCTATCGAAGCCACTCATGAGCGGTGCCCGCGTTATAGCCGTTTGGACATCTTGTTTACCGAAGAGCGGCATTAGCGGCCTCCTGCGACAGCGACTTGTGCCGACGCGTCAGCAAACGCTGGCATCACTTCCTTGGCGAAGAGCCGCAGACTGGCGAGCACTTGCTCTTGTGGGATGATTTCAGCGGCGTTCAGCATGAAGCCGACGCGGTCCACTCCGCAGGCTTCCCATTTTTTGAGTTCCTGAATCAAGTGGGCGGGATTACCGACGGCGATGCCTTCCGGCGCACTGGCGAGCGCACCGGGGCTTGAGGCTTGGCGGCGGAGCGATGGCAACAGTCCTGCCGAGGGATAGGATTTGGTCGGGTAGGCTTCTTTGGCCATGTCGAGCTGCGCGGCGAGGTAGTTGAAGTGCTGGATCATGCCCATACCGATCTTCGTGCCTTTTTCGTTGTCGTCGTGGCAGAAGAGGAAATTCACGGTATTGACCTGATTGTTGACGAACCCACCCACAGGATTGCAATGTTGGATGCGGCGACGATACTCTTTTACCTTCGATTCTTGTTCAGCAAACGAGGTAAAGGTCACGCCCAAGCTGCCGATGCCGCGATCCGCGGCATCGAGCTCGGTGCCGGGGCTGGTCACTGCCACCCACATCGGTGGGTGCGGCTTCTGATAGGGTTTGGGCAGCACGGCACGCGACGGCATGGAGAAGTAGCGGCCTTCGTAGCTGAAACGTTCCTGCATCCACATCTTCGGAATGCAGTGTACGAACTCATCCCAGCTCTTTTTGGTGTCGTCAGGGTTGGCTTGGAAGCCGCCGAGTTCCGTCCACGTCGCCGAGCGCCCGGTGCCGAATTCGAGACGCCCGCCGGAAAGAATGTCGAGGACGGCGGCGCGCTCGGCGATGCGGATGGGATGATTGAACTGCGGTACGCAGACGACGATGCCATGACCGACGTGGATGTTCTTGGTCTGCATGGCACAGGCGGTCAGGAACAATTCCGGAGCCGAGCAATGCGAGTATTCTTCTAGGAAGTGATGCTCGACCGCCCAGACTTGGTCGAAGCCCAACTCATCGGCTAGCCGCACTTGTTCCAGGGCGTTCATGTACACTTTGCGCTCAGCTTCGCGGTCCCACGGACGCGGAACCGACAATTCATAAAAAATCCCGAATTTCATGGCGACCTCCTTCTTTGGAACGGGTTTCGTAATGAGCTATCAGCTATCAGCTTTCTGTGAACAGCGGAAGAGGAAGCGCAGTTGCAGGGCACAAGTTCGGCAGACATAATGCCCGTGACAAAGTCTAGGGAGAATCTTGTTATGACAACACCTGCTCCTGTTCGCCAGTCGCCGACCACCGGTCCAGAACTCATTGCTCGCGCTCGTGCGCTTGCCCCCTTGCTTGAGGAACATGCCGCCGAGGCCGAACGGCAACGTAAGCCGGTGGATGCGGTGATTCACGCTCTCGAAGAGGCCGAAATATTCAAGTTGATGGTGCCGCGTTGCTATGGCGGGTTGGAGCTTGATCTTGATACTTTCTTCGAGGTTGGCGCGGCGCTGGGCGAAGGTGACGCTTCGATGGCGTGGGTAGCCAATTTTTACGTCGAACACAACTGGATTCTCTCTCAGTTTCCTGCCTCCTTCCAGCAAGAGCTTTTTGCTAACCGTTCCTATGTGCTTGCTCCCGCCATGCTTGCGCCAAGCGGTGTGGCGGTACGTGAAGGTGAGAGCTATCGCTTGAACGGGCGCTGGCAGTGGGCGAGCGGGATCATGCACGGCGATTGGGTGATTCCTGGTGCGATGGAGCAGACGCCGGAGGGCCGACCCGATCCACGCTGGTTTGCCGTACCGCGCTCGCAGGTGCGAGTCGAAGATACGTGGTACGTCGATGGCATGTCCGGCACCGGCAGTAACGACGTCGTCATTGAGAACGTCCACCTTCCTACCGAACAGAGTGTCTCAATCGTAGAGATGAGCACCGGTCACGGTCCCGGTTCGCGGCTTCATGCGGGACCCTTGTACCACACGCCGATGCTGCCCATTCTGACAATGGCAGCGACGACGCCAGCTTTGGGGCAGGCACGAGCAGCGGTGCGGCGGTTCCGTGAAGGGCTGGAAGATCGCGTCCGGCTGGGGGCGCGGACGAAGATGAAAGATAAAGCATCTGCGCAGATCCGTTTAGCGCGGGTCGAAGTAGAAGTGCGCGAGGCCGAGTTGCTGATACGCGATGTAGTGGCGGATGTCATGACTCGGCGCGACACCGCGACCATGATTGATCGGGCGCGGTGGGCGACCCAGTCTGCGGTGGCTGTCGATCGCTGCCGGCGCGTGGTGCAGAGCGTGCTCGAAGCCAGTGGCGCACACGCGCATTTTCTCGATCATCCGTTACAGCGTGCGTCCCGCGATCTCAACACTATCTCTTGCCATATTGTTTTTGACCTCGACGGACGCTTGGAGACCTTCGGGCGCTTACTGCTTGGGTTGGATTCGGGCGGAGCGTTGTTGTGAGCGAGAGGGAAGTGTTGCCATGCGTTGTTCGAGTTGCCAGTTCGATAATCCCGAAGGGATGAATCTCTGTGGCAAGTGCGCCGCGCCGCTCTCGTCGTGCTGCCGGCAGTGCGGTTTCGAGAATCCTCTCGGCTTCGCTTTTTGTGGTAAGTGCGCAACACCGCTTTCCGGCAAAGCAAAAGTCAAAAGGCAAAGGGCAAAAGTCAAAAATTCCCAACCCCCAAGCCCTAACCCCCAGCCCCTAGCGGAACGTCGTCAGCTCACGGTCCTGTTCTGCGAC
>SYOC01000368.1 GCA_005804965.1 Pseudomonadota bacterium | reverse complement strand
TCCGCTCAAACCAAGGCCCGGCGTAACCACCGAACCCTACAATGACACCGGCATGCTGGATGCTTTGATCGGGGTAGAGCAACATTGCGCCGACGATTCCCGCGCCGGGAAGCCGTAGGCACGAGACCATCTCTTTTAGCCAATCCGCCGAGGTGACCTTAACGTCGTTGTTGAGAATGAGTACGTGCCGGTTTCCGGCGTGCCGAACACCTCTGTTGACCTGACGAGAAAAATTGAACGCATGCTCCTCACGCAGGACGCGAAAGCGCGGATGGCTCTGGGAGAACGACTGGTAGAAGTCCAAGACAGCTGTATCGGTGGTTCCATTGTCGGCAACGATGATCTGCAGATCCGGGTAGTCGGTCCGATCGCGCAAGTCTGTCAAGATCTGGGAAATCAACGGCAAGGCATCCTTGCTCGGAATCACAACAGCGAGAGGGGGCCACGACTTGAGTTCGTGATCAAGGCGGGGACGATGCAACGGTGAACCGAGCGCATCCTCGATCGAGATGGGCCCAACCGATGAAGCGAAATGGTCAATAAGCGCACGCCGCGCACTCGCGGTCGCATGGCTGAGAAAACGCGCTGAATACGCCCCCTTGGTGCGCCGCCATAGATAGGCGGGGTAGGGCACGTGCACGATTTCCTCAGGCGCCAGCCTTCTAGTGTAACGCAGAACTAGGTCATAGTCCTGAGATCCCTGAAAACCATCACGCAGGCAGCCAAGCGACATTAGCCGGTCGCGCAAGTATAGGCAAAGATGGTTGAGGTAATTTACCCCGGTGAGAAGCACAGGATCGAAGGCGGGCTTTAGGATGTAGTGCGCCGGCCGCAGTCGGCCATCGGTCACGACTTCGTCAGTGTAGAACATTTTGGCGTCAGGAAACTGCCTCATAGCATCAAGTACCCGCTGTAATGCATACGGTGCCAGTGCATCGTCGTGATCAACGAGAGCAATCCAGCGCCCACGTGCGGCCGCGATTCCGCGGTTGGTGGCGGAAGCAATGCCGGTATTGGTGGCATGAAACACCACGGTTACCGCCGGGTTGGCCAGTCGCTTTAGATAGGCCGTCGTCGCTGCGTCGGTCGAGCCGTCATCGCAGAGCACTAGTTCTGCACCTACGCAGCCTTGTGCATCCACCGACCTAATCAAATCGTCAAGGAACGAGATTGGGGTGTTGTAAACAGGAACGACTAGAGAGATCGTGATTTGGGCCGGCGTAGTGAGAGGGTGGACCGTCAACCGTTGTGTGGAGCGGGCGAGATTCGTAACGTGGGCGAAGTGCACGCGTGTCTTCCAAGTTGTGATGGCGAACGGCCTGGTTCCTACATGAGGCGTCACCAACAAGAAGGAGGGCACGGTACGGCCGCTCCTCGCCGCCCTTATCGTCTGGCGACGAAGATATCGCTCGACAAACCAAGAGTGATAAAACGACTTCGCGTGATAACGGAAGGGCTCTCTCGTCATCGGCCGTATCTTGATCTGCTCGATTCGAGGTAGTGCATTAAGGTCAAAGAGATAGCCTCTAGCTTGAGCATACGGCAAGCCAAGCGTTTCACTCCAGTCGCCGGTGCCGCAATCGAAGGAAATTGAGGCGGCTAACTGGCCTTTCAGCGGGGCAAGCTCGATTAGAAGAGTGCTGGGTCGTAGCCGCCCAATGACGAAGATGATCTCAGCATCGTCCGAAGAAGCTCGCCAGTTAATTGGACCGTCGCGCTTCAAATTTTTCAGACTGTGTCGCATCGCGCTTCTTACCCGGCTTAATCAAGAATGCGAGTGGCGGCCGAGAAGGTACGCTGCATAAAGATTTGGCCCTTGCATATTCGATAGCCATTTTGTGCGTGCCTCATTTAAGCATCAAGAAGCGGCCGCGAACGAGCCGCTCAATTCCAAGGCCCAAGAATAAAAGGACTACGCCGCAGATCACTGCATATTCCTTGTTTAAGTCCTGTCCGTATCCTTCGTAGTACGCTGCACGCATCCACAAGACGTCGTGCAGCAATGGGTTAAGTCCCAGATAAAACCGGACCGGGCCTGGGAGAGTGTCGAAAACGAAGAAAATTCCTGACATCAGATACAGGATGATCGTCACCAAGACGCTTCCCGTAATCCATGCGGGAAACGCAAGGCCGATCAGGCCGCTTAGAATTCCGTAGCCAAATCCCAGCAGAAATGTCGACCCGAGTGCGGCCGCTGCCTGCGGTACGTCCGTCGGGACAACATCAAAGCCGAACGCGATTAGAATGAGGGCGAGTATGGCCGCAGACCAAGATGATGCGACCACTTCCAATAAAGCGGCGCCGAATAATAGGTCGGTGACCTTCACTGCGGGAAAGGATAGCAGCGCGCGTGACTGAACCACTGCATACATGATAAAGCGTGCCATATAATTGAACGCCATGAACGGTATGAGGCCGCTCACGTAAAACATGACCAAGCTCTCGCCATAAGGCGCGGCACGGTCGACGAACGCATTTAGCAGCAGGATGATGCCAACATGGGCGAGTGGCCAGCCGATGGAAATAATGTAGCCCAGTCCGGTACCAAAGAAACGCGTCCGTATATTGCGCAACATGATTGCAAGAAGAACGTGAAGCTGATTGCGCAACATATCGCCGTTCCTGGACCTCATCCCTCGACCGCGGCTGGGGTAAGTGCTAGAATTTTTCGAGAACATCGCGCGCGAGTATGATACAGTTCCGGGAAGTCCTGAAGTTCTATCGGCCAAAAGGGCGCGTAAAGATCGTGCTTAACCATGTGTCGATGGTTTTTGAAAATGGCTATTCCTACGGCCTTTTTGGCGTGAATGGCGCCGGCAAGTCGACTTTGCTTCGGCTAGCTGCAGGAACGGAGCTCCCCAATTCGGGACACGTGCTCCGAACGAGTAGGGTCTCTTGGCCCCTAGGCTTCACTGGCGGATTTCATCCGCTAATGACGGGTCGCGACAACTTGAAGTTCGTTGCGCGAGCGTACGGAGCCGATCTGCGCTACGTATCCAACTTCGTGGAGGACTTTTCAGAGCTGGGCGACTATCTGGATACCCCGGTCGAGACTTACTCGACCGGCATGCAGATGAGACTTGCATATGCTCTGTCGATGGCGATCGAGTTTGAATGCTACCTTGTCGACGAGACGATCGCCGTGGGCGATGCTCGCTTCCAGAAACGCTGCGAAGATGCTTTCGCTGAGCGCCGCAAGAATGCCGATTTGATCATGGCGTCACATTCTGCAGAGACCATCCGACAGTACTGCGACAGGGCGGCAGTCGTGGTGGATGGAAACCTGTTAATGTTCAACGCCGTAGATGATGCTATCGAGGTCTACAACCGGTTGAACCGCTAGTATCACGGGCGACTTATTGGATAGTCCATGACCGCCGTGAACACCTCCAAGCCGCCCGCGCTCGAAAAGGCC